>NZ_JBFAJA010000026.1:0-124186 GCF_040654975.1 Dactylosporangium sp. NPDC050588
CGGCGCTCGGGCCGAGCGCCGTCGCGGGGCTGGCTGGTCAGCCGGTCATGACGCCGGCTCGACCGGGAGCCAGAGCTCGCAGGTCGCGGTGGCGAAGTCGGCGGCACGGTCGAGGATCGAGACGATGGAAGGGCCCGGCCGCAGGCGCCACGGGTTGGAGGGGAACCACTCGGTGGCGGTCGCCGCCCAGGTCGACTGCAGCGTCTGCGGGAACGGGCCGCTGGTGCGGAACACGGCCCACCGGCCGGCTGCGACCTCGATGGCGTCGAGGTCCTCCGGAACCGCCGAGCCCTGAGCGACGGCGACGCCGTGCAGGTAGGTCAGCTCGGTGCCCTCGGCGGCGTCGGGGTCGACGTCGTCGGTGACCTGCAGCAGGCCACCGGGTTCGGTGTCGCTCAGCGCCTTCAGGCGGACGTGCTCGGTCTGCGGCAGGGCGGCGATGTGCTCCTGGATGTGCGGGTTGACGCCGTGGTGGATCAGCGGCACGCGGGCCGCGTGCCCGATGAGCCGGAACGCGGGCCGCTCGACGATGCGGGTGTCCATGGGGTTGCTCCCTTCGACGGTCAGGCGGAACCTGACCTGCGGTTGTGTGCGAAGGGGGCCACCGTCCCGCCGGACGTCGCCGGGTGCGGCGCCGTGCACCGCCCGGAACGCCCGCCCGAACGCCTCGGTCGAGGTGTACCCGTACCGGACGGCGATGCTGAGCAGGTCGTCGCCGCCCTGCACGACGTCGGCCGCGGCCACCGTCATCCGGCGCCGCCGCACGTACTCCGACAGCGGCATCCCCGCCAGCGACGAGAACATCCGCCGCAGGTGGTACTCCGTGGTGCCGGCCGCCCCGGCGAGCCCGGTGACGTCGAGCTCGCCGGTCAGCTGCCGCTCGATGTGGTCCACGAGCCGGTTGAGCGCTGCGATCACGGTGGCCTCCCTTCGACGTCCAGCCTCGCCGCCGACGGGCCGGTCGCGCCCGACACCTGCGGACCGATCCGATCATCCGCCACCGTCGCCGCCACGGGACACACCGACACCGTTGCGGCGGCTAAGGTGCGACCCCATGGGCCTGCACTGTGGATTCCTCGTCGCCACCGCCGAACCCGCCGCGCTGCTGGAGGAGCTGTCCCGGCACGCGGGTGAGCTCACGCCGGGCGCCGTGGTCGACCGGACAGCCGACGCGGACGCCGGCGAGTTCGGCCTGCTGCTCGGCGGCGGCGACGGCCGGGCGTTCCTGGTCGACACGTCCATGATGCTGTCCGACGCGGCCGACATGATCATCGAGATGTCCAAGGTGCTGGGCACCGTCGTCGGCGCCGGCGCGGAGACGGTTTCCGGCTCGTACTGGCTGACGGTGGCGCGCGACGGTGACCTCGTCCGGCACGCGTTCATGTCGTTCGCGGGGCTGACCCTCGGCATGGCGATCGGTGCGCCGCTGCCGTGCGAGGAGGAGTTCCCGCTCGTCGACAGCAGCGGCGACGGCGTGTTCGCCGCGATGGCGGAGTTCGGCCTCGACCCGTCCGCGTGGCTGCGCTCCGGGCCGGCGACGGTCGTGACGTTCGACGCGACCAGGCTCCCGGCGGGCGGGCACGTCGCCGAGATCCGCCGCGAGCACACCGAGCGGCACGGGCGCCCGGATGGCGAGTGGCTGCACGAGCTCGTCGCCGTCGAAGCGAAGCAGTCCCGCCGGGCCGTCAGCGGTTGAGCGCGCCGGCCGGAGCGTCGTTCCCCGGTGTCGTGACTCCGCGGGGCGGGCTTCGGCCAGCACAATGGTCCGCATGGATGTGAAGCTGACCGTTGTGAGCCTGTTCCCCGACGACGCGGGGGCGCAGGACGAGGCCACCCGGCTGTTCGGCGCCGAGCTGTGGCGTGCGGGGGTCGACGCCGTGCCGGTCACCGGGCCGGCGCCGGAGGGGGCGAAGTCCGGCGCCGCGCAGACGATCGGGCAGCTCGCGGTCGCCGGGGTGTTCTCCGCCGCGACCGTCACCGCGATCAGCCAGATCGCGGTCGCGTTCATCAACCGGCACGCCGCGAAACGGATCAGGCTGACCGCCGGCGACGTCGAGCTGGAGATCGACGGCGACCTCGGCCCGGCGCAGCAGGAGGCGCTCGCCAAGGTCGTCGCCACGCTGGCGGACCGCGGGGCCGCAGCCGACCGGTAGGCCGGCACGAACGCGGAGGAGGAGCCCGCGACGGTGCTCGGCCCGGATGCGCCGAGCCCGCCGCGGGGCACGTAGTCAGCTCTTGACGGAGCCTGCCATGAGACCGCCGATGAACCAGCGGCCGAGCACGATGTAGACGAGCAGGGTGGGCAGCGACGCGATCAGCGCGCCGGCCATCGAGGCGGCGTAGTCCGGGGACTGGGCGCCGGCGAGGGCGTTGAGCGCGATGGTGATCGGGCCGTTGCGGGTGTTGGACATGAAGATGGCGAACAGGTAGTCGTTCCAGGCCGACGTGAACTGCCAGATCACCGTGACGACGAAGCCGGGCGCGGACAGCGGCAGGATCACCGACCCGAACGTGCGGAGCATGCCGGCGCCGTCGACGCGGCTCGCCTCGATCAGCTCGACGGGCACGGTGGTGGCGTAGTAGTTGCGGAAGATGAGGGTGCAGATGGGGATGCCGTAGACGCAGTGGACGAAGACCAGGGTCGGGATGCCGGGCGGCAGGCCGATGTCGTGGACGATCGAGCGCAGCGGGATCATGACGGCCTGGTACGGGATGAACATGCCGAACAGGATCAGCGTGAACACCACGTCGGCGCCGGGGAAGCGCCAGCGGGACAGCACGAAACCGTTGGCGGCGCCCAGGATCGAGGAGATGACCGCGACGGGGACGGCGAGCTCGAACGTGCGGATGAACGACGGCCGCAGCGACGTCCACGCCTTCTCCCACGACGCGAACGTCCACTCGTGCGGGAGGTTCCACTGGCCGTTGACGCCGATCTCGCGGCCCGACTTCAGGCTGGTCACGATCAGCACGTACGCCGGCATCAGCACGATGACGAGAAAGAGCAGCAGCAGCGCGTACGTGATGACCCGCCCGAGCGGCGAGCGGCGGTTGATCCCGCCACTCGGCTTGCGGCCGGGGGACGGCACCGTGGCGGCGTCGGCGGCGTCGCGTGGGATGGTGGCGGTCATGAGCGTCGCTCCACGCGGTTGTTGTAGACCAGGTACGGGATGATGACGACCGCGACGAGCAGCAGCAGGATGACCGAGATCGCGGCGGCCTTGGCGTAGTCGCTGGTGAGCAGCGTCTGCCACACGTACACGGCGGGGACCTCGGTGATCCACTGGGCGCCCGACACCGACATGATCAGGTCGAACATCTTCATCGACATGTGCCCGAGGATGATCAGCGCCGACAGTGCGGTCGGGGTGAGCTGCGGGAAGATGACGTGCCGGTAGAGCTGGTAGCCGGAGGCGCCGTCCATCGCGGCGGCCTCGCGCAGCTCGGCGGGGATGCCGCGGAACCCGGACAGGAACAGGGCCATCACGTAGCCCGACAGCTGCCAGATCGCGGGCAGGGCCATCGCGGCCATGCCCCAGTCGGGGTCGGTCCACCACGGGTTCTGCAGGAAGCCCAGGTGCAGGTCGGCGAAGATGCGGTTCAGGCCGCCGGCGGCGTCACCCGTGCCGGAGTTCATCAGCCACCGCCACACGACGCCGGACGCGACGAACGACACGGCCATCGGGAACAGGTACACCGCCCGGAAGAACCCCTCGGCGCGCACGCCGCGCTCCAGGAGGAACGCCCACAGCAGGCCCATCAGCAACGCGCCGAGCATGAAGACGACGGTGAAGACGAGCAGGTTCTTGAGCGAGTGCACGAACCGGTCGTTGATGTCCTCGGTGAAGAGGTCGACGAAGTTCTTCAGTCCGACGAATCCCTTGCTGCCCAACGCGTCGTGCTCGTCGGTCAGCGACAGCTTCGTGGTCCAGCCGATGAGGCCGTACACGAAGACGCCGAGCACGACGAGCGAGGGGGACAGCAGCAGCAGGCCCGGCGCCCACCGGCGCATCCGGGCCGTGTTCTTGGTGGTCAACGTTCTCCAATCACCGACGCGCCGGGGCTTTGTCCAAAGCCCCGGCGCGAAGACACCTACTTGCCGGCGAACTGCTTGGCGGCGGCGACGAGCGCCTTCTGCAGCGAAGCGACGTCACCGTCGCTGGAGAACTTGCCCTGCGCCGAGCCGACCGCACCCTGCCAGCCCTGCGAGCAGGCCGAGCCGTGCGGGCAGGACGGGACCGGGGTGCCCTTGGCCCAGTCGGCGATCGCGGCCTGCTGGTAGGCCGGGTAGTCGGTCGCGACGGAGTCGGTGCGGGCCGGGATGGAGCCCTTCTTCACGTTGAACGCCTTCTGCCCGGCCGCGGAGCCGAGGGTCTTCAGCCAGCACTTGGTGCCTTCGGCGTTCTTGGCGTTCTTCGGCAGCACGAACGAGTCGGCCAGCCACTGGTAGGCGTCGCCGTTGCCCGGGAACACCGAGTAGCTGTAGTCCTTGAAGTTCTTGGCGTCGAGGTCGGCGGCCTCCCAGTCACCCATGAGCTGGAACGCGGCCTTGCCCTCCATGAGCAGCTTCTCCGCGTCGGTCCAGTCGAACGTGTCGCGGTCCTTGTTGCTGTAGGTGAGCAGCTTCTTGTAGTCGTTGATCGCGGTCGTCACGTCCGCGCCGGCCCAGTCGGTCTTGCCGCTCCACAGGCCGTTGAACTTGTCGGCGCCGAGGTCGGAGATGAGCACGGCCTCGAACAGCATCTGCTGCGTCCAGTCCTTGCCCAGCGCGAGCGGCGCCGCGATGCCCTTGGCCTTCAACGTGTCCAGCTGCGTGAAGAACTCGGGCAGCGACTTCGCCGGCGCGGTGATGCCCGCGCTGGCGAGGACGGTCTTGTTGGCCCACAGCACGTTCGCGCGGTGGATGTTCGCCGGCACGGAGTAGATCTTGCCGCCGACGGTGAGGCTGTCGACGAGACCCTTCGGGAACGCCGTGGTCAGGCCCCACTCCTTGTACTGGGCGCTGAGGTCCTCGATCTGGCCGGCCTTGATGTAGTCGGACAGCTCGGCGCCGGCGTGCGCCTGGAACGTGTCCGGCGGGTCGCTCTGCTGCAGGCGGGACGCGAGGACCTGCTTGGCGTTGGAGCCGGCACCGCCGGCGACCGCGCCGTTGACGAACTCGTACTGCGAGCAGTCGGTCTTGAACTGCGCGACGAGGCCGTCCAGGCCCGCCTTCTCACCGCCGTCGGCCCACCAGGTGAAGACCTCGACCTTCTTGCTGCCACCACTGCCGTTGCTGCTGCCGTCGCCGTCGTCGGCGCCGCAGCCGCTCACCACGAGGGCGAGGGCGAGGCCGGCGGCGGTGACGAGCGCACGCGTCTTGACGCGCATGTGTCCTCCTGTGCGGGGATTACACGGGGGTGTTGAGAGATGTCGGTGTGTGGTCGAACATGTTCGAGCATGATTGAAAGACCTGCCCGAACCTTCGTCCCGTACAGGCTGTTCTGTCAACTCACGGCAATCAAACTGTGATGTGACGGCTCATGGCCCAGACTTTTGAAGAGACTTGACGAAACTCGCCACCTCGGCTTCTCAAGGCCGGACGCGGTCGATCGATGGATATTCGGCTGACGCCGGGCCTGCGGCGGCTTAGCCTTCGCCGGTGCCGTCCGACTTGATCATCCGTGCGATGCGCGCGCCCGCCGACTACGCCGCGGTCGCGGACCTGCTGACCCGCTGCGGCGACACGGTCACCGCAGAGGACCTCGCCGGGCAGGACGCCGCGATGCCGCCGCACGGCGCGCTGTCCACCGACGACGAGGGCAGGGTGGTGGGGCATGACCGCGTCCGGTACGTCTGTCCGGGCGACGGCGGCCTCGTCGGGTACGCCGTGGCCTGGCGCGCCCCATGGACGCCCGCCGGCGTGGTCGACGGCGACAGGTGCCGCCCAGACTGGCTGTTCCTCGCCCTGCACGACGAGGCCCCGCACGACGAGGCCCCGCACGACGAGCGGGTCGTCGGCGTGTGCCAGCTGCGCGCCACCGACGACCCGCACACCGCCTGCAACGACTACACCGCCGTCGCCCGCTCCTGGCGCGGCCACGGCATCGCCCGCGCGCTGAAGCTCCACGCCGCCGGACAGGCGGCCCGGTCCGGGATCCAGCACCTGCGCACCGAGGTCGAGGCCTCCAACGGCCCGATGCTCGCCGTCAACGACCGGCTCGGCTACCGACGCGGCCGGGGCCACCACCGCATGGTCAGAACCTGCGGGCGCGACGCCGGATAGTCGGCCGCGATCCACGCGGGCTGATTGAACCGGCGCCGTAGCGGGCAACCACTCTCCTAAGTGGTGTGTCGCGCCTCCCCCGGCGCGGCGCCGATCGGCAACGAATGCGAGGAGCGGTATTCATGGCTGAGAACACCAAGCAGACCAGCGAGAAGGCGGCCTCCGCGGCGAGCGAGGTCCTGCGCGACCCCGACGCGACCAACGCGGACAAGCAGGCCGCCGGCAGCGCGCTGTCGCAGAAGGCCCCGAAGTCCGGCTCGCAGAAGTGACGCACTGACGAAGGCCCGGCCGATCCGGCCGGGCCTTCGTCGCGCGAGGGACCTCAGCCGCGTTCGAGCAGCTTCGCCATGCGGGCCTGGTCCTCGAGGACCTCGTTGATGCGGGCCTGCACGGTGTCCATCTGGCCGATGGTCTCGCTGGTGACGTGGATGCCGTCGGTGACGGACTGGGCGTTGGTCTGGATGCCGGCGATCTGCTCGGCGACCTTCTGCGTCGCCGTGGCGGTCTCACGGGCGAGATCCTTGACCTCGCCGGCCACGACCGCGAAGCCCTTGCCGACGTCGCCGGCGCGGGCGGCCTCGATGGTGGCGTTGAGGGCGAGCAGGTTCGTCTGGTCGGCGATCGAACGCCGGGCGGGCCCGAGGACTTGGCAGCCAGACCGCGCCGCAGAGGAACCCGTAGGAGCCGACCAGCGACTCGACCGTGATCCGCCAGGTCGACGCCTCGTCGGCCGCCCGCTCCAGGGCTACGACCAACTGCTCCAACGCCTCCACGTCCCTGGGGAACGCGGAGTCGGGCTCCTGGACTCGACCACGTGCTCGCAGCAGGCCCAACGTGACCCCTCCGGTCGGTGCGGCGGCCGTACTTGCGACCAACCGGCGCCGAACCCTGCAACTTTACGGCTTCCGGGCGACCACCGCGTAGATCTGCAGGTCCTCGCTGACCGGGCGCTGATCCGTGTCGGGGCGCCAGTCGCCGACCGGGACGATGCCGGGCTCGACGATCTCCAGGCCCGCGAAGTAGCGCTCGAGGGTGGCGCGGGGCCGGGCGCGGACGTCGGTGCGGCCGGCGGCGAACATCTGCTCATACGCGGTGATGCCCTGCGGGGTGCTGAAGTCCATCGTGCCGTGGGTGATCACCAGGTAGCTACCGGACGGCACCGCGTCGACCAGGCGCTTGACGATGGCGGCGACCTGCTCGTCGTCGTGCACGAAGTGCAGGGTGGTGATCAGCAGGACGCCGACCGGGCGGGTCATGTCGAGCGTCTCGAGGAGGCTCGGGTGCTCCAGGATCGAGTCGGGGTCACGGACGTCGGCCTCGAGGTAGGCGGTCGCGCCGGACGGGTCGCCCTGCAGCAGCGCCCGGGCGTGCACCATCACGATCGGGTCGTTGTCGACGTAGACCACCCGCGACTCGGGGGCGACCCGCTGCGCGACCTCGTGCGTGTTGTCGGGCGCGGGCAGGCCGGTGCCGAGGTCGAGGAACTGCCGGACGCCGGCCTCGGCCAGGAAGTGCACGACGCGGCGCAGGAACGCCCGGTTGGCCCTGGCCAGGGCGACGACGGCCGGGAAGGCGGCGGCGATCGCGTCGCCGGACTCGCGGTCAGCTGCGAAGTGGTCCTTGCCGCCGAGCCAGTAACTGTACCGCCGCGCCGGGTGCGGCACAGTGGTGTCGATCCGGCTCTGCTCGCTGCTGTCCACCGGCATCCTTTCCAGGCGGCGTGCTGTGTCGTGACCGAACTTAGCGGTTCGTCACAACAACACCAACCACCGCCCGGACTACTCGCCGATGCCGGTCCGGCCCGGATCGGCCAGGGTCTCGTCGATGTCGGCGCTGGTCTTGGCCAGGATCGAGCGGACCTCGTCGCGGGTCAGCTCCCCCGGCGCGTGCCACAGCTCGGCGAAGTCCTTGGCGATCACGCTCTCCACCACGATCCACGCGGCGACCGACGGGTACATCCTGCCGTGGCCGATCATCTCGCGGAACGCGGCGTACGCGGGCTCCGTCTCCAGCCTCGTCCCGGCGACCGCCTCCGAGCGCGCGGGCCAGAGGCCGGTGCTCACGGCGTACCGCTGCTGGCTCTGCTTCCCGGTGAGGAACCGCACCCATTCGAAGGCGGCCCCGGGGTGCTTCGCGTCCTTGAGGATCGCCAGGTTGGAGCCGCCGAGGAAGCCGAACCGCCCGGCCCTGCCCGCCGGCAGCGGCGCGGTCGCCCAGCCGGCCCGCAGGCCGGGGCGGTCCGGGTCGGCCAGGAAGTCGCCGACGGACTGGGAGTTGTCGATGGTGACAGCGCCGCGACCGGCGGCGAACGCGGCCGGCACGTCGTTGGAGACCATCCGCGCCACCTGCGGGTCGTTGAACCGCGCGACCAGCCGCTGGTAGTAGCGCACGGCGTCGACGGCCGCCGGCTCGGACAGGCGCGACGCGGTGCCGGCCGCGTCCAGCAGGTCCCCGCCCGCGCTCCACACGAACGGTGCCACGTTGTGGATGATGCCGAAGGTGTTCTCGTTGCCGATCGCCAGCGGCGCGACCCCGCCGCCGGTGGCCTGGATCCGCTGCAGGGCCGCCTCCAGCGACTCCCACGTGGCGAACGCCGTGGCCGCGTCCAGACCGGCGGCCTTGAGCACGTCGGTACGGTAGAACAGCGCCCGCACGTCGACCAGCCATGGCATCGCCGTCGTGTCCGGGGATCCGATGAGATGGCTGGAGCTCCAGCTGGCGGCGGTGAAGGCCGTCTGCCCGCCGACCGCGTCGATCTCGGCCGCCGTGTAGGGGCGCAGCGCCCCCAGCTGGCTGAAGCCGCCGACCCAGGTGGTGCCGAGCTGGGTGACGTCGGGGCCTTCGCCGCTGGCCGACGCGGTGCTCAGCCGCGTGAGCGCGTCCTCCCAGACGACCCGCACGGGGTTGACGGTGATGTTGGGGTGCGCGGCGTGGAACTCCTTGGCCTCCTCGGCCACGGCCTTCTCCTGCAGCGGCCCGCCCGACGGCATGTACCAGAAGTCGATCGTGACGGGCGGCTGGTCCGCGGCGTACCCGACGGTCTCCTTCGCACCGTCACCGCCTCCGGCGCACCCGGACATCGCGAGCGCGGCGACGACGGCGACCGCCAGAACCCTGAACACGCCCCGTCCATCGGCCGCACGACCCTCCACTTGAGCCCCGCGACCAAGGCGAATAGTCGACACAAGTCGTGTCACGCGAATGAGGCCGACCGCGCACACCTGCGCCGATCCGGTTTTCGGCTGGTCGGGGGCGTGGTGGCCGGCCGATACCGTCCGTGCCGCTGCGCCGCCGGGCCTGGGGGTGCAGCCTGAAACGGAGGCCTTCGCCAGATGAGACATATGACTGTGCTGTTCGTGCTCGCCGTCGCCGCCGCCCGCGACAGGGCGCGCCAGGCCGCTCTGGTCGCGCCTGGCCGTCCGGCCGGCCGGGCGGGCGTGGCCGGCCCGCTGCACGAGCTGGCGGTGCTGCTGCTCGACGAAGGGCGGCCCGGGGACGCGCTCGAATCGGCCCGCACGGCCATCGCCGCGTGGCGCGCCGTCCTCGCCGACGACCCGGACTACTACAGCGGCGAGCTGGCCGGCACCCTCGCCGTCCACGCCCGTGCGCTGTGGGCGGTCGGCCGCCGAGGGGAGGCACTCGCCGCGGGCCTCGAGGCGGCCGACCGGTTCCGTGACCTCCTGCCCGCGAGCCGGGCCGACCTGATCCGCGCGCTCCTGCTGGTCTCCGGATTCCGCCGGGACGAGGATGCCCTTCCGCACGCCCTCGAAGCGGTGGAATTGGCCCGGGAGGCGGCGCCGGAGCTGCTCGCGCGGGCGCTGGCCCGCCTCGCGGCGGTCCACACCGGCCTGGGTCGCGCCGACGACGCCGCCGCGGCCACCCGGGAGGGGCTGGCCGTGTGGCTGCGGGCGGAGCCCGCCTCCGGCCTCCTCGAACCCGAGGACGCCGGAGTGCTCACCGGGCTCGCCGCGGCCCTCGCGTCGAACGGCCGGCCCGGCGTGGCGGTCGAGGTGATGAGCGCCGTCGCCACGGCGTACCGGCGCCGCATCCGCACCTTCCGGCTGATCGACGGCCCGGCCGGGCCCGCCGCGACCTCCGACGCGCGACAGTTGCGCCACCACCTGCGGACCCGGCTGCGCGACACCTTGCGCGCCAGGGCCGCTTATCACTCCAAGCGCTGACGGCCGCCGTCGCCGCCAGAACCCTGAGCACGCCCCGTCCATCGGCCGCACGACCCTCCACTTGAGCACGGGAGCCGGGGACGGATAGTCGACACAAGTCGTGTCACGGAAATGAGGCCGATCGCGCTGACCTGCGGCACCACGGCTTCCGGCCGCTCGGGGGCATGGCGGCGGGCCGATACCGTCCGTGCGGCTGCGCCCCCGAGCCTGGGGCGCACCTTGATACGGAGGCAATCTCAGCATGCGACACATAACCGCGTTGTTCGTGCTCGTCCTGGCAGGGGCCGGCCTGACCGGCTGCAAGGTCGAGACACAGGCCGGGACGCCGGCGGCGGGCCAGGTCGTCGGTTCGCCCGCGGCCGCGTTGCCGCCGAAGGAGGCCCTGCTGGCGGCCGTGCGGGAACTGGGCAGCACCGCCTACACGTTCGAGATCAAGCAGGGCGCGAAGACCGGCGGGGGCAGGATCGACCCCGCGGACCAGGCCGCCACGATGTCCATGGGCGGCCGGGTCGGGTCCATCGACATGTCCGTGGCGTACACCGTCATCGCGCCCGAGCTGTGGGTCAAGGCCGACTTCGGCGCGCAGCTCAACAAGGCGTGGGGCGTCGACGCGGCGCACTGGATGCGGGTCGACCGGTCGAAGGTCGGCGCCGCGGCGACGCTGCCGATCGACCCGGCCGGCGCACCGCGGCTGGGCATCACCGAACTGTGCGAGAGCGGTCTGGGCGAGGTTGAGCGGACCGATGCCAAACACTACAAGGGCACCGTCGACGTGACGGCCGCCGACACCATCCTGGCGCCCCCGGACGACGCGGTGCGCAAGGCCGGCGCGAAGGCCAAGGCGGTCCCGTTCACGGCGACCGTCGACGCCAAGGGCCGGCTGACCGAGTTCGCCGTGGACGGCGACGCGATCGACCCGGAGCTGTCGATCCGGCTGACCTTCGCCGGCTTCGGCTCGGTCCAGCCGGTCACCGCGCCGGCCGGCGCGGTGACCGCCCCGGACTCGGTCTACAAGCTGTTCGAGTGAAGCTCCCAGGGTGGGGTGCGGTGGCCGCCGCACCCCACACGGTTTCCCAGTAATCCTATCTACTAAGTATCAATTAGTCCACGCCCGGGCCGGCTTCGTGACGAGCGCGACGGGTCGTTGACAGCCGCGCATCGACGCTGCTGCACTGTTTGCATGGCCAGCACGCCACTGTGGACCCGCGACCACATCGACTTCGGTCGAGTGTGGTCGGCCAGCTGTCCCGCCTGACTCACGCCCGCTTCCTTCCGGCGACCCCTGCGCGACGCGGGATGTGTTCGCCCCCGAACCACTTCGTGAGGAACCCGTGATGTCGGCTCCGCGTGCCCGCAAACGTCCATCCACCGCAGACAGACACCGTTACGACTCGGCGTACGTCGTCGTCGCCGTCCCCTTCCCGGGTGGCGGACCGGCCGGCGACGTCGCTCCCCCGCTGGTCTTCCGGCTCCAGCCCCGTCCCCAGGGCCGGCGGCGATGAGGCGCGTCCGCACCGCCTACCGCTGGCTGCGCTGGCTGGGCGGCACCGACGCCGCCGACCGCCACTCCGGGCGCTGACCACCGCCGTTCCCCGCGCGGCCGCCGCCGGCGGACCAGCGTGGCGGCAGCACCAAAACGCTCCCGGTCGCGGGGTCGGAAACCCTGCGACCGGGAGCCGGTGAGCCGGGACGCGTCAGCCCCAGTAGCTCGCGGACCAGGCCTGCCCCGACCAGGTGCGGCCGGACCACGTGCGACCCGACCAGGTCCGGCCCGACCACGTGCGGCCGTCCCAGACGGCGCCGGACCACGTGCGGCCCGACCAGGTGCGACCGGCCCAGTTGCTGCCGGACCAGGTGCGGCCAGACCACGTGCGGCCGTTCCACGTGTCGCCGTTCCAGGCGGTGCCCGTCGTGCAGACCTGTGCCCAGCCGGCCGGCGTCCACGCCTGGCCCATGATGTCGACCTCGCCGGTGAGCTCGGCGCCCGTGTCGGGGTCGGCCACGTGCGAGGTGCCGCGCGACGCCTCCAGCGAGCCGAGGCCCGTCGCCGGCAGGTAGCCCTGCGCCGCGGCGGCCGGGGTCGGCGCCTTCACGGCGGCGGCGATGTCGAGCTGGCCCGCGCCCTGGGCGAGCGTGTCACCGGCCGGCATGGCGTCGGCGGTGCCCGTCAGCAGCTTCTTCACCTGGTCGGGGGTGAGCCCGGGGCGCTGCTGCAGCAGCAGCGCGGCGGCGCCGGACACGACCGCGGCGGCCTGCGAGGTGCCGCTGCCACGGAAGTACCGCTGGTCGGGGTCCTCGGGGATGCGCGCCTGCGGGTAGGCGGCGTCGATGAAGGCGTTGGGCACGCGCAGCGACACCACCGACTTGCCGGGCGCGACGAGGTCGGCGTGGCGGGCCGCGGAGCCGCCGGTGCTGAAGTCCGCGACGACGTCGTCGGAGCGGTCCGCGGTGGTCAGCGGGTCGGCGGCGCCGACGGCCAGGACGTTCGGGTTCTGCGCCGGCATCCCCACACGGGACTCCTGGAGGCCGTCGTTGCCGACGGACACCACGACGACGATGCCCTTCTTCCAGGCCGCCTCCACCGCGTACGACAGCGGGTCGAGGCGCTGGTCCTGGGTCGAGTCGGTGCCGAACGACAGGTTGAGCACCCGGATGTTGAGGCCGGGGTCGTCCTTGTGCGTCACGACCCAGTCGATCGCCGCGATGACCTGCGAGACGTCGACGGCGCCGTCGGCCGCGGCGACCTTCATGTTGACCAGGTGCGCGTCCGGCGCGACCCCGACGAACCGCTTCTTGTCCGCCTCTTTGCCGGCCGCGACCCCGCTGTCGCGGCCGGCGATGATGCCCGCCATGTGGGTGCCGTGCCCGAACGTGTCCAGGTTGCGCAGCGCGGGCGTCTGCGACTCGAACGACAGGTCGGGGCCGTTGACGACCTTCCCCGGCGTGTCGAGACCCGCGACCGGCGCGATCCCGGAGTCGATGACGGCGACGCCGACGCCCTGACCGGTCAGCTTCGCGCCGGACGCGTCGGTGGCCGACCAGACGTCCTGCGCCCCGATCGACTGGGTCAGGCTGTACATCGAGTGCTGGTCCTTGTCGGCGTTCCACTCCTCGCCCTGCAGGCGCACCGCGCCGTCGAGCGTGACCGCCCGTACCCCCGGCGCGGCGCTCACCGCGGCGAGCGCGCCCGCGGGAATCGTCGCGGTGAACGCCCCGACCAGGTCGAGGTGCTGCCCCACGGTGCCTCCCACCCGGGCTACGGCGGCCTCCGCTCCGCCGGACCCGTCATGCCGGACGATCACCGCCACCGACGCCTCGGCGGCGTGCCCCGTGCGGACGGCCGCGGCCGCCGGCCCCACGAGCGGCCCGGCCAGCAGACCGGTCGCCGCGGTCGCGGCAACAGCGGCCCGGATCAGGGAACCTGAACGCATCAAACCTCCATCTGACGGTGCGGTCATTCGATCGTGAGGCCCCCGCGGGCCCGGGACTGTCGTCCGATCAGCCGGTCCCGTCCCGTTTCGTGGTTACCACCGCCACATCGCCCGATTCCGCACCCTGCTCGCACCCGGCTCGCACCCGTCCCGCAACCGAGCCCGCCGTCTGCGAAGCTCCCGGCACCGACGAGGGGTCCGCGTCGCGCTGGTTCGACGGCGCGCGGCGGATGCGGGAGGATGACAGGGCGTCACCGGGACGCACCGGGGAGAAGGAGAGGCCCGTTGGGCGAGGACGGCGGCGCGCCGCGCGATGCGCGACTGCTGGCAATGCTCGACGACGACCGGCAGGGCTGGGTGCTCGCCACGGCGGTGCGCGAGGACGGCGAGATCGTCGACTTCGAGATGGTGTACATCAACGACGCCGGCTGCCGGTTCGCGGGCCGGTCCCGCGAGGAGCTGATCGGCCGGCGCTACCGGGAGCTGTGGCCGGAGACCGTGCACGACGGGACGCTGCCGCTCTACCGGGAGGTCGTGGAGACCCGGCAACCCGTCACCCGCACGGTCTACTACGACCGGCCGAGCGTGACCGGGCACTTCGAGATGCGGGTCAGCCCGTGGGGTGACGGGCTCGGGGTGCGGTTCGTGGACCTGCGGCAGCTGACGGTCGCGCCGCAGTCGACGGCTGGCACCCGGCTGTATGACGTCCTCGACGCCGCCTTCGACGGCTTCACGCTGCTGCGGGCGGTGACCGACGGCAGCGGCGCGATCGTCGACTTCGTCTGCGACTACGTCAACCAGCTCGGCGCGAAGCTCGTCGGCCGCACCGCCGAGGAGGTCATCGGGCACCCGCTCAGCGAGGTGTCACCCGGCAGTTGGGACGACGGCCTGTTCGACCGGTACCGGTCGGTGGCCGAGACCGGCGAGCCGTGGCTGGAGCAGCGGCCGTATCCGCAGGTCGGCCAGGTGTGGGAGGTGAAGGTCGCCCGGGCGCGGGCCGACGCCGGCACGCCGGCAGTGGCGGTGTCGTTCCGGGAGGTCACCGACCAGGTCGGGCAGCAGCGGCACCTCGCCGCCGTCGCCGCGGAGGCCGAGCGGGCCGCCGCCCGCGCGACGGACGCGGCGGCCCGCGCCACGGCGCTGCAGACGGCGACGACGGCGCTGGTCGCGGCCAGCACGACGGCCGAGGTGTATGCGGCGATCGGCTCGGTGCTGCGCCCGTCGGCGGGCGGCCAGGGCCTCGCGCTCCTGCTGCTGCACGAGCAGCAGCTGCAGCTGCGGTTCCACGACGGCTACGAGCCCGACGTCGTCGCGAAGCTGCGGGAGCTGCCGCTGGACCACCCCTATCCGGCGACGGCGGTCGCGCGGACCGGGCAGCCGCTCTACCTGACGTCCCTCGCCCAGTTCCAGGCCGCGCAGCCGGACCCGGCGGTGGCGGTGCCGGCGGGCGAGCGGCAGGCCTGGGCGTTCCTGCCCCTGGCGGTCGGTGGTGAGGTCCTCGGCACGCTCGTCGTCGGCTACCGCAGGCCGCGCGAGTTCGACTACGACGAGCAGGCGACGCTCATGGCCCTCGCCGGCCTCGGCGCCCAGGCGCTGCAGCGGGCGCTGCTCTTCGAGGCGCGCACCACGCTCGCGTCCGCGCTGCAGCGGGCGCTGCTGCCCGCGACGCTGCCGCGCGTGCCGGGGCTGCGCCACGCGGCCAGGTACCTGCCGTGGACCCACGGCGTCGACGTCGGCGGCGACTGGTATGACATCATCGACCTCGGCGAAGGGGCCGTCGGCGTCGTCATCGGCGACGTCGCCGGGCACAGCGCGGCGGCCGCGGCGACGATGGGGCAGGTCCGCAACGCGCTGCGCGCGTACGCCGGCGAGCGGCACAACCCGGCCAGCGTCGTGCACCACGTCAACCGGCTGGTGCTGGACCTGCACCCGGACACCATCGCGACCTGCTGCTACCTGGAGGTGCACCTCGCGGAGGGCACCGTCACCGCCGTCTCCGCCGGCCATCCGCCGCCGATGCTGCGCACCGCCGACGGCGTGCACCGGTTGCAGCTGCGGCCCGGCCCGCCGCTCGGCGTGACCCCTGACGCGGTCTACCTCGACACGACGCTGCTGATCCCGGAGGCGGCGACGCTGCTGCTCTACACCGACGGCCTCGTCGAGGACCGCCGGCACCCGATCGACCAGGGGCTGCGGGAGCTGCGCGCGGCCCTGCGCAGCGCGCCGACCCGCGAACCCGGTGGCACCCTGGACCACATCCTCGGCAGCGACGTCGGCCCGCGGCCCCGCACCGACGACGTCGCCGTCCTCTGCCTCACCAGCGACGCCGTGCCGACCGCGCCGCCGACCGCGCGGCGCCGCTTCCGGGGCGAGGCGATCAGCGCGTCGGCGGCCCGCCGCTTCGCCGCCGACGTGCTCACCGCATGGAAGCAGGCACCGATCATCGACGACGCGCTGCTGCTGCTCGACGAGGTGATCACCAACGCGATCCAGCACACCGTCGGTGACGTGACCGTCGAGCTGCGCCTGGGCGAACACCTGCGGGTCACCGTCCACGACACCAGCATCCGCCCGCCGGAGCGCCGGGCGGCACCGGACGGCGCCGACCGCGACAACGGCCGCGGCCTGCACATCATCGAGCAACTGGCGGCCGCGTGGGGCTCCGAGCTCGTCCCGACCGGCGGCAAGCTCGTCTGGTTCGACCTGCCCCGCGTCTGACCGGGGATGCCAACCTGGTCACGCAACGTGTCGGATAGCTGACCCCGTCGGAGCGGCCGGTGACCGTCGCTGGTACCACGGCTGCATGATGCGACGGCTGGCCGCGCTCACTGTGGCGGCGACGATGAGCACGGTGCTGGTCACGGTCGAGCCGGCGGCGGCCGTGCCGCCCGGCGGATCGGCGGGCACGGACATCTCCCACAACCTGACCTTCAGCGGTGCCCCCGGGTTCGCCAACGACGTCGTGGTGACGAAGTCCGGCACGACCGTGACGATCGACGACATCCATCCGATCAGCGTTTCCGGCGACTGTACGCACCCCGTGCTGGGCGACGACACGGTCGCGCAGTGCACGGTGTCGATGTCACCCGACATCCACGTCGAGCCGGGCGACTGGAGCGACCGGGTCACGGTGATCGGCGGCGGCTCGGTGCACTGGCTCATCGGTACCGGCGACGGCAACGACACCATCGACCTCACCGGCGTGACCGTCTCCGGCTCCAACGTGGCCGCCGGCAACGGCAACGACACCGTCACGTCCAGCACGCACGGCGAGCAGATCGACGGCGGCGCCGGCACCGACACGGTCAGCTACGCACAGCACCCCGGACCCGTCGCCGTCGACCTGAGCACCGGCGACGGCGGCCCCGAGCACGACGGTCTCGCCGCCGTCGAGGCGGTCGTCGGCGGCCCCGGCGACGACACGCTCACCGGCGACGCCGGGGCCAACACGCTGAGCGGCGGCGACGGTGACGACCTGCTCAGCGGGGGCGGCGGCGACGACACCCTCCTCGGCGGCGAAGGCGCCGACACGATGTACGGCGGCACCGGCGTCGACACGGTCAGCTACGGCGACCACGCGGTCCCGGTCACCGCCAGCCTGGACGGCCTGGCCAACGACGGCGCACCCGGCGAGGGCGACCTCATCGGCGCCGCCGTGGAGAACCTCACCGGCGGCTCCGCCGACGACGTCCTCTACGGCAACGACTCCGCGAACGTCCTGCGCGGCGACCCGAGCGGCAACTGGCTGCCCATCGCCGGCGGCGACGACACCATCTACCCGCTCGGCGGCAACGACGTCTCGTACGGCCTCGGCGGCGACGACACGATCACCGACGGCGACGGCGCCGACACCATCTACGGCGGGTACGGCGCCGACGACCTCCACGGCGGCGCCGGCGGCGACACCATCCACGGCGACCAGGGCGCCGACACGCTGTCCGGCGGCTCCGGCTACGACGCCCTCGACGGCGGCGCCGACATCGACTGGTGCCACGCCGACACCGGCGGCGCCAGCAAGACCGCCTGCGAGTTTCCGGGCCAGCTCCCCTGACCTTCCGCGCCGACACCGCATCCCGCAGAATTTCCGGGCGGCGGGCACAACCGATCCGGTGGTTGCTGCGATCCAGGAGGTGAGCAGGGAGGGAGCCGGATGCGGGCCGACGAGGAGCACGCCTACGTGCAGTACGTGAGCGACAGGGTGCTCGCGCTGCGCAGGACCGCCTACCATCTGTGCGGGGACTGGCACGAGGCGCACGATCTGGTGCAGGCGACCTGCATCAAGCTGTACCGGCACTGGGGCAGGATCAGCGCCGCGGACTCGCCGGACGCCTACGTGCGGCAGGTGCTCGTCAACGTGTACCTGCAGCAGCGCGGCACGTGGTGGGCGCGCAACGTGCGGCTGTTCACCGACGCCGAGCCCGATCCCGTGCCGGTGGCGCCGGCGCTGGAGCACCGGGTCGACCTGCACGCGGCGCTCGCCAAGCTGGCGCCGGGGCAGCGGGCGGTGCTGGTGCTGCGGTACTGGGAAGGGCTCGACGTCGCGGAGACCGCTCGGGTCCTCGGCTGCTCGACCGGCACGGTGAAGAGCCAGACGTCCTACGCCCTCGCGGCGCTGCGCCGCCTCATGCCCGACTACGCCTGGGAGGCGCGGTGAGCGAGCAGCTGTTCCGGTCGGTGCCGCTCGACGAGCCGCCACTGCCTCCGCAGTACGTCGACACCCTCGTCGCGCGGGGGCGCAGGTCCGTGCGGCGCCGCCGGGTCGCCGCGGTGATCGCCGTCGTGGCCGTGCTCGCCGCCGGCCTCGGGCTGCTGCCGCTCGTGCGGCCGGTCGCCGTCGTGCCGGCCGCGCCGGGGGCGACGCCGTCGCTGCCCGACCACATCGCGCCGTACTCGTCGCTGACCAGCACCGTCAGCCGCTCCCCCGGCGGGCGGGCCGTCATGCTGTACCAGTTCGGCAACGGCGAGCTGTTCAACCAGTTCCAGCCGCTCGCGCTCGGCGCCGACCGGGACACCTACCGGCAGCTGGACGCGGCCGAAGGGCGCCGCGGCATCCGGCCCTGGCTGCTGTCGCCGGACGGGACGACCGCCGTCCTCACCGAGGACCGGATCGCCGTCGACGCGCTGACCCTCGTCGACCTGCCCACCGGGCGCCGGCGGGCGGTCCCGCTGCCCGCGCCGACGGGTGCGGTGCCGCTCGCGTTCTCCCCCGACGGGCGGACCCTGGCGTACTCGGCGGTGCCGATGCCGATGGGCGACCCGTACAACAGCACCCTCGGCGAGTCCCGCCGGACCGGCGTGCTGACCCTGGTGGACCTCACCACCGGCCGGCACCGCACGCTGAGCGGCGTGACCCCGGTCTTCGCCGCGTCGTTCGCGCCCGACGGGCAGCGGATCGCGGTCCAGACCGGGCCCCAGGTCGAGATCGTCGACCTCGACGGCGCGGTGGCGCGGACCGTCGACCTGCCCGCCGAGCACATCCTCACCATGAACGCCGCCTGGTCGCCCGACGGCCGTCTCCTCGCCGCGACCGGCGCCACGACCTCCAGCGGCGGCGACGGGATCGTGCACTACCACCGGCGGATCGTCTTCGCCGACGCCACCGGGAGCGGGCCGGTGCCGGAGCCGGTCGCGGCCGAGGAGATGCTCGGGTGGCGGTCCGGCGACCGGATCGTCGCGCTGGTCCCCGCCGGCGAGGGCCCCGGTGAGCTGCGGGACGTGCCGCTGGACGGCGGGCTGCCCGGCACGCTGCTGAGCCGGTTCGACGCCGGGCAGAGCTGCGAGTACGGGACGCAGACGTGCCAGGCGTACGAGATCCGCATGGCGACCGGGCTGCTGCCGTCGCTGGTGATGCGCCCCGCCGACCCGGACCGCGGGCCGTGGCCCGGGTGGTTCACCGTGACCACCGCCGGCGGCAGCGTGTTCCTGGTCGTCGTGGTGTTCCTGCTGTACCGCCGGATCACCCGCCGACGAGGGGCTGGTGCGTCGCGGGAAGGCGCTGGAACGGAATGAGCCCCTGGACCCGGTCGGGGCTCAGCTGGAGCACCTGGTCGGCGTCGACGGACACCGCGAGGAGCAGTGCGGTCGGCGTGGGGTCGACGCCGTCGACGAGCACGACCGGGATCTTCCCCGCGTCGATCATCTCCGCGATCGCCGCCGTCTCGTGCGGGTGCGGCGGCGTCTCGGCGGTGATGGCCAGCACGGTGTGCGCCGGCAGGTGCCGGCGCAGGCCCGCGACGAGCTGAAACCCGATGCCCGTGCCGCCGTCCCGGCAGACGACCGCCAGCTCGTGCCGGGTGGCGAGGGTCGCGAGGACGGCGGTGACGTCGCCGAGGTAGGCGCGGACCTGCGGCCCCTCCAGCGCCACGATCGTCGTGGCGGCCTGCGACGCGTCGTCGGCCTGGGCCGCGACATCGGCCGGCGCGGGGAAGGCGACGGCGGCGCCGATCCAGGCGCGCCGGGCCCGCAGGCTGGTCGCGCCGCTGACCGCGGCGGCGGCGAGCAGGATCAGCCCGATGGCGTAGGAGCCGTTGATGTCGTGCACGGTGCTGAGCAGCAGCGCCGGGAAGAGCCCGACCCCGCTGCCGACGGCGCCGATCACGCCCGTGATGGTGCCGGCCTGGGCGGGCGGCGCGGTGCGCCCGATGAGCGCGAGCACGCTGCCGAACGCGGTGCCCAGCGCGACCGCGACGCCCCCGAGGGCCGGACCCGCGGCCCAGGCGAGCGGCAGCTCGAACGCCAGGACCACCAGCAGCGCGGCGAGGGCGGTGAAGCAGGTGCCGATCACGGCGGTGGGTGCGCGCCGCCGGCACAGCCAGCCGCCGAACGGCCCGGCCAGCGCGCCGAGACCGACCGCGCCCGCCGCGAACAGCATGGCCGCGGTCCAGCCGACGCCATACGTGTGGTGCAGGTACGCCGGCAGGTACACGTCGAGGGCGACGAGGCCGCCGCACGAGACGCCGTACCAGACGGCGAGATAGCGGGTGACCGGCCTGCGCACCAGGGCGGGAACGGCCGACCAGGCACCCCCCGGCCGCCGCCCGGTGGTGGGGCGGTCGCGCAGCACCGCGGCGGCCAGCACGGCGTGGCCGAGCAGCGCGCACGTCAGGATCAGCGGGCCGTGCTCCCGGTCGATGGCGACCGTGGCCCGCACGGCGACCCCTGCCGTGGCGGCGAGGCACATGCCCGCGGCGAGGAGGCTCAACGTGGACGCCCGGCGGCCGGGCGCGACGGCACGCACGAGGGCGCCCGCGGCGGCGGGCAGGCCGGCACCCCCGACGCCGAGGGCGCACGCCACGACGATCAGCGCCGCGAGCCCGTCGACGACGGCCAGGGCCCCCGCCGCGATGGCCGCGACGAGGCTCACCGCCGGCAGCACGATTCTGGCCCCGAACCGGTCGGTCAGCACCCCCGCCGGGACCCGCAGCAGCACGCCGACGACGAGCGGCACGCTGCCGAGCAGTGCCCAGGCGCCCTCGTCGAGGCCGAAGCGGTAACCGAGCTGCGGGCCGAGCGGGCCGATCAGCATCCACGCCCAGTAATGCAAGATGTAGCCCGTGACGGCCACGGCCAGCGTGACGCCGACCCTGCCCACCGGCGCCGCCCTGCCCGGCGGGTCGACCCGCCGCATCAGCATCGTGCCATCAGCCCCGCACCCCCACGCAACGCTCGGCCGGCCCACCTCGTCTGCTGGACCTCACTCCTCAACGACCTGAGGACGTAGCCGGTTACGCGTGCCCCGGACGAGATCCCGCGCACGGGTGCGCCGCCGCGGCGGTCGTATCCTCGACGCATGATCGGAACGCTGGACGTCGTGGTCCTGGACGCCGCCGACTACCGCGGCCTGGCCGCGTTCTACGCCGAGCTCGCCGGCTGGGAGCAGACCTACGCCGACGACGACTGGGTGTCGCTGCGCGCGAACGACGGATGGAAGGTCGGCTTCCAGCTTGCCCCCGACCACCGCCCGCCGCTGTGGCCCGGCCAGGAGCGCCCGCAGCAGGCGCACCTGGACCTCCGCGTCCCCGCCCTCGAGCCCGCCCTCGAGCGGGTGCTGGCGCTGGGCGGCACCCTGCTGCGCCGCAACGACCGCTGGATCACCGTCGCCGACCCGGCCGGCCATCCGTTCGACCTCTGCTGGCATCCTGGCAACGACGGTGTGACCCTCCTCGGCCCGGTCGTGGACTGCGCGGATCCGTGGCGCCTCAGCCAGTTCTACACCGCCCTGCTCGGCAAGCCCCTGACCCACAACGACGACGACTTCGCGCAGATCGGCGACAACGGCGACCGCCCCGTCCTCTTCCAGCGCGTCAACGGCTACACCCCGCCGCGCTGGCCGGACCCGGCCCACCCGCAGCAGCTGCACCTCGACGTGCTGGTCGACGACCTGGACGAGGCCGAGGCGGCGACCCTTGCGCTGGGCGCGACCCGACTCCAGGCCGGCGGCGACACCTTCCGCGTCTTCCTCGACCCGGTCGGCAAGCCCTTCTGTCTCTGCGCCCAGCCCGGCTGACCCGCCCCGGCCGGCCCGGGGCACCGCTACGCGACTGCCGGCGGGTCCGCCGCGGCGCGACGGCGGCGGAGCAGGCCGGCGATGACGTCGATGACGATGAACGCGGCGAGCGTGACGCCGAACGTCGGCAGGGCCCAGCCGATCGCGCCGGTGACCACGATGCCCGCGATGAGGACGGGCGGGCGGACCCGGCGCCACGCGCCCCGGGCGGGCGGCGCACCGGTCAAGGTGCGGGTGGGCCGGCGCTGCCACCACATGCGGTAGCCCCAGACGATGACGCAGAGCAGGCCGATCGCGAGGGCGGCGAGGAGGATCTGGTTGGCCGGGCCGAACAGGTAGCCCATGTGGGCCTGGACGCCGAGGCTGGTCAGCTGGGCGAGCAGCGGCCAGTCGGCGAAGTCGGAGCGGTCGGTGACGGTGCCGGTGACCGGGTCGACGGCGATGCGGTCGAAGTGGACGGGCCACACGTTGTCGTTCTCGAAGACGGTCCAGGCGGCGCCGTCCGCGGCGGGCGGGGTGATGTCCATCGGCCCGGTGAGGCCGTTCGCGCGGGCGATGCGCAGCACGGCGTCGACCTGGGCCGGGTCGCCGGCCGTGGCCGCCGCGCCGCCCTCGCCGTGGTGGCCACCGCCGCCGGAGGGAGCGCCGGACAGGGCGGTGCTGACGGCGGGGCGGCGCGAGTCGAGGCCGTCCAGCGCGAGGCTGAAGTTGGCGCCGGCCCAGTCCGACCAGGTCAGGCCGGTCGCGGAGAGGAAGAGCAGGCCGGCGGTGAGCCAGACGCCGGTCGCGGCGTGCATGCCCCGGGTGCGGCGGACTCCCTTCGCGGCGCGCAGATCATAGAGCAGTGTCGCTTCGGTACGGCGCCGCCGCCGCTCCCCGCGGGACCGCCACTGACGGTTGCACCACAGGACGAGCCCGCCGAGCACGACGACCCACAGCCAGCTCGCGGCGGTCTCCGAGTACACCAGGCCGATGTCGCCGAGGAGCAGGTGGCGGTGCAGGTCGTCGAGCCGGGTCGTCAGCGGCGTCTCGCCGAACCAGGTGGTGAGCTGGCCGCGGATCTCGCCCGTGTAGGGGTCGACGTAGACGGTGTGCGTCTTCTCGCCCAGCGACGGCACGCTGAAGACGACCTTCGTGGTCGCGTCCGGCGCCGACGCCGGCGTGACGGAGGTGAAGGTGCCCGACGGGTGGGCGGCGATCGCCGCGGCGACCTGCTCCGACACCGGCTTCGGCAGCCCGGGCCCGACCCGGGCCACGTGCAGCTCCTTGTCGTAGACGAGGTTGTCGAGCTGCGGGGTGAACACGAACAGCAGCCCGGTGACCGCCGCGGCGACGAGCAGCGGCGCGACCAGCACCCCGGCGTAGAAGTGCAGGCGGGTCAGCAGCGGCACGATCGACCAGACCGGCGCCCCGGGGCGGGGCTGCACGGCTGGGGGTGAGACGTCGGTGACGACGGACATCGGGGAACCTCCGGATACAGGCGATCGGGGCGGGCGGGCCCACGAGCATGTAGTCGCCGCCGGACCGGAGGAAGTTCCCGGGAACTTGTCGCGCCCGATCGCCGACTACCTCATGCCCCATTCCGCCGAAAACCGAGGAACGCCAACCCATGCGTCTCACCCGCCCGGCCGCCGCCCTGGCCGCCGCATTGATCGCCGTCTTCGCCGTCCCCACCGCCGCGGATGCGCACGTGACCGTCAACCCGGGCGCCGCCACGCAGGGCGGCTACACCAAGGTGACGTTCCGGGTGCCGAACGAGCGCGACGACGCCTCCACCACCAAACTCGAGATCGCGCTGCCCACCGACAAGCCGATCGCGTCGGTGTCGCTCAAACCCCTCCAGGGCTGGACCGCCGTCGCCGAGACCAGCAAACTCGCCACCCCGATCAAGACCGACGACGGCGAGCTCACCGACGCTGTCTCCAAAATCACCTGGACCGCGTCAGCCGGCGCGGAGATCAAGCCCCACCAGTTCCAGGAGTTCGACGTCTCCCTCGGCCCCCTGCCGACCACCGACCAGATCGACTTCAAGGCCCTCCAGACCTACTCCACCGGCGAGATCGTCCGCTGGATCGACGAGCCCGCCGCCGGCGCCGAGGCCGAGCACCCCGCCCCCGTCCTCAAGCTCACCAAGAAGACCGGGACGCCCGCCACCACGGCCGTGATCACCGCCGCGCAGGACGCCGCCGACACCGCCACCGACAGCCAGACCGACGGCACCGCGATCACGCTGGGCATCGCCGCGCTGCTCGCCGGGTTCGCGGCGCTGTTCGCCGCCGTGGTCGCCTACCGCCGTACAGGCGCCTGATCCAGGGCCTGATCGAGGCTGCGCAGGATCGCGGCCTCGGCGGCGGCCCACGCCTCGGTGTGGTGCAGCCACGGCGGCGCCGGGGCCGGCTGCGGGCCGAACAGGAACCGGTGCGGCACGATGCCGCGCAGCGCCTCGTGCACGTCGAGCTTGTCGTCGACGAAGTGGGTGATGCCCAGCTCCGCGCAGTGCACGGCCTTCTCGGGCCGCCGCAGGCAGAACCGGAGGTGTTCGCGGGGGATCCCGGTGCGGGCCGCGAACGCGTGATGGTCGAGCCACTGCCGCGTGTGGCGCTGCACCCGCTCGCCGCACTTGGAGATCAGCCACACCTGCTCGAAGCGCGGCACGAGACGGGCGAGGGCCTCCAACGCGCCGGGCACCGCCGGCGTGGCCAGCATCCTGGCGGGGTCGCCGCTGAAGAACTGGGTGTCGCCGCCGCCCGGGGCGGACCCGCCGATGATGACCCGGCCGATGTCGACGCCGAGCCTGCTGCCTGCTGTGTTCATGTGGTTCAGCGTCGCCGCCGCGACGCTAGCGCGGAACTATTCTTGTCCGCGCGACTATAGTCTGCGGTTATGGCCGTGTCGCCGGACGCCCTCGCCGCGTTCGCGGTGTTCGCCGAGCACCTCAACTTCACCCGGGCGGCGGAGCGGCTGCGCATCTCCCAGCCCGCGCTGCACGTGAAGATCGGCAAGCTGGCGCGGGAGCTGGGCCGGCCGCTGTACCACCGGGTGGGGCGGCGGCTGGTGCTCACGCCCGACGGTGAGGCGGTGGCCCGGTTCGCCCGCGCACACGACGAGCGGCTCGCGCAGTTCCTGACCGAGTTCGCCGGTGCCGCGCCGCGCCGGCCGGTCGTGCTCGCCGCCGGTCAGGGCGCCTACCTGTACCTGCTGGGCGACACGATCCGGGCGGTGCTGGCCGAGGAGCCGACCCGGCTGCGCCTGATCAACTGCGACCACCGGCAGATGCTCGCCGCGGTGCGGACCGGGCAGGCGCACCTCGGGGTGAGCGTGCTGGACGTGCTGCCCGAGGACCTGACCGTGGCGGAGCTGGCGACGTTCCCGCAGATGCTGTTCGTGCCCGAAGGACACCGGCTGGCCCGGTGCAGGAGCGTCGGGCTGCGCGACCTGGACTGCGCCCGCATGGTCGTGCCGCCGCAGCACCGGCCGCACCGGGTGCTGCTGGAGCAGGCGCTGCGGGCCGCCGGCGCCGGCTGGACGGTCGCGGTGGAGGCGGAGGGGTGGCCGCTGATCGCGCAGTTCGTCGCGCTCGGCGTGGGGCTGGCGGTCGTCAACGGCTGCGTGCCACCGCCCGCGGGCGTCGTCGCCCGGCCGGTCCGGGACCTGCCGCCTATCACGTATCACCTGGTGCATCAACCAGCGGCGATGTCAGACCCGCGGATCACCGGTCTTGTGCAGCGCCTTCTCGCCCGCGCCTGAAAATTTCACGGCTCCCGATTCCTGCAACAAACCTGCACACCAGAACCCTTGTCGTGGAGGAAAGCGCTTTCCTAGTATCGGGTTCCGCCGATGCTTTCACACCCCCACCCGGAGGCTTCGAATGAGCTCAAAGACCCGAACACCCCGCCTCGCGTTCCGAGCCGGCGTTGCCGCGGCCGCCACCGCCATCGTCGGCACCGCGATCGGCGTCGCCCTGTCCACGCCGGAGGCGTCCGCGGCGACCGGCGGCGTCACCGGCTTCGCGACCCAGAACGGCGGGACCACCGGCGGCGCCGGCGGGCAGACGGTCCGGGCCACCACCGGCACCGCCATCCACGCCGCCCTGTGCAACCGCGCCAGCAGCAGCACCCCGATCATCATCCAGGTCGAGGGCACGATCAACCACGGCAACACGACCAAGGTCTCCGGCAGCAGCTGCAACACCGCCGAGGACAAGATCGAGCTCAAGGAGATCAGCAACGTCACCATCATCGGTGTCGGCGGCGGGGCGGTCTTCGACCAGCTCGGCATCCACATCCGCGACTCGAGCAACATCATCATCCAGAACGTGACGGTCAGGAACGTGAAGAAGTCCGGCTCGCCCACGTCCAACGGCGGCGATGCCATCGGCATGGAGAGCACCGTCCGCAACGTCTGGGTCGACCACGTGTCCCTGGAGGCGTCCGGCGGCGAGTCGGCGGGCTACGACGGCCTGTTCGACCTCAAGGACGACGTGCAGTACGTGACGCTGTCCTACAGCACCCTGAAGAACTCCGGCCGTGGCGGCCTCATCGGCTCCAGCGAGAGCGACCGGGGCAACAGCTACATCACGTTCCACCACAACTCGTACACGAACATCGACTCCCGCACGCCGCTGCTGCGCGGCGGCATCGCGCACATCTACAACAACTCCTACGTGAGCCTCAACGAGTCCGGCATCAACTCCCGGGCCGGCGCGCGGGCACGCATCGACAACAACTACTTCAAGAACTCCAAGGACGTCATCGGCACGTTCTACACCAGCGAGGCCGGCTACTGGCAGGTCGCGGGCAACATCTTCGACAACGTGACCTGGTCGCCGAAGGGCACCGACACCAACCCGGCGGGCCCGAACCCGACGTCCAACACCAGCGTCAGCATCCCGTACAGCTTCTCCCTCGACCCGGCCAGCTGCGTGCCGGACGTCGTGAGCCGCACCGCGGGCGCGAACAAGGGCCTGCAGGTCTCCAACGGCAGCTGCACGCCGACCAGCCCGACCGGCGGTCCGACCTCCGCCGGGCCGACCTCGTCGTCGCCGCGGCCGTCCTCCCCCGGCCCGTCCTCGCCGGGACCCACGCAGGGCGGCACGAACCTCAGCATCGGCGCCGGCTCCGACGGCTCCAGCAAGGCCGACGGCACCAGCTACGGCGACGTCCGCGACGGCAGCATGAGCACGTACTGGTCGCCGTCCGGCACGACCGGCTCCATCTCCATCAAGTGGGGCTCGGCCACCGCGATCTCGCGCATCAACATCCGCGAGGCGTCCGGCTCCACCGGCGTCATCCGCAACTGGCGCGTGCTCAACGGTGACACCGGTGCGGTCCTCGCGTCCGGAACCGGCGCGGGCGTCATCACCTTCACCCGCACCTCGCTGAAGAAGGTCACCTTCGAGATCACCAGCGCCACGGGCACCCCGAAGGTCGCCGAGTTCGAGACCTACGCCTGATCCGCGGGCACGGGCGGCGGGGCCGGATTCCTCCGGCCCCGCCCGCTCGCGGCAGCGGTCAGAGCAGGCTCAGCTTGAACACCTCGAACGCGGCGGCGAACGTGACGCCGAGGCGGGTGCCCGTCTGCCGGGAGAAGCCCTCCAGGAACTCCTCCGCGTCGAAGTCGCCGGTGCCGAGACCGCGCAGGTAGGCCTCGTGCGCCTCCAGGGACCGCACGCCGAGGTCGAACGTGGCGGTCGTGTCGGCGGCATGCTTGGACAGCGGCGAGTTCGCCGCCCACACCTGCCGCACCCCGCCCCACCGCTCCAGCCCCTCATCGATCTGCTCCCGGAACACCCACCGGTTCCCCGCATCGCGCGCGGCGTCGAGGACCGCCCGGCCCGTGACGATGTGGTCCGACATGTTGAGCGCGTCGCCGGCCTCGTCCCAGCTGTCGCGGAAGTTGTTCGTGATGACGATGTCCGGCCGGTGCGTGCGGATCACCCGCGCCAGCTCGCGCCGCAGCGGCACACCGCCCTCCAGGACACCGTCGGGCAGGCCCAGGAACTCCACCTGCGACACCCCGACGATCTGCGCGGACTCCCGCTGCTCCCGCTCCCGCAGCGGCCCGGCCTCCGCCGGATCCATCCCGTCGATGCCGGCCTCGCCGCTGGTCAGCAGCACGTACGCCACCTCCTTGCCCTGACCGGTCCAGCGGGCGATGGCGGCGGCGGCGCCGAACTCCAGGTCGTCGGGGTGCGCGACGATCGCGAGGGCCCGCTGCCAGTCCTCGTCGACCGGCTGCAGCGGGTGCGGTGTGGCAGGCGTTTCAGTCATGCCTCCCATCTTGCTGCACGTCGCGCGCCGAGGGCGCCAGGTCCGCCCGGGCCCGGGCAGGCCGGTTGAGCACGGCATCCTCGGGCGGGTTGTCCCGTCGATCCGGACATGTCGATCATGTCGTAGGCTGCGTCCCGGTTTGAAGGTCACCGTCCTGGGAGTCCGGCCCGTCAATGAACACCATCCATCCGTCCGTGGCCCGCGTCGCCACGGCGTGCCGCGCGCTGATCGACGCGCGCTGGTTCACCGTCGCCTCGTTCACGGTGATCGTCATCAACGCGGCGGTGCTCGGCCTGGAAACCTACGACGGTGCGCACCGCGCCGCCGCCGGCGTGCTCCGGGCCGTCGAATACGGCTGCATCGTGTGCTTCGCGGTCGAGCTGCTGGTGCGGTTCGGCGCGCAGCTGCCGGCGCCGCGGGCGTTCTTCCGTGACGCCTGGAACCTCTTCGACCTGTTCATCCTGCTCTCGCCGCTGCTGCCGGGGGTGCGGGAGAACGTGACCGTGCTGCGCATGCTGCGCCTGGCCCGGATCGTGCGGACGTTCCGGCTCTTCCCGAGCCTGCGGGTCATCCTGGTGGGCATCCGGCGCAGCCTGCCCGGCCTCGGCAGCTTCCTGCTCGTCACCGTCCTGCTGCTGTACGGCTACGCCATGCTCGGCTGGATGATGTTCGCCGACGCCAACCCCGCCCGGTACGGCACCGTCGGGCAGGCGATGCTGACCCTGTTCCTGCTGCTGTCCCTCGACGGCATCACCGACACCCTGCAGACCGGCCGCGCCGTCACCGAGTGGGCGGTGCTGTACTACGTCTCCTACATGGTCGCCGCCTGCTTCCTGCTGACCAACCTCCTCGTCGGCGTCGTGCTCAACGCGCTGCAGGACGCCCATCAGGAGGAGCGCGACACGGCGAACGCCGCCCCCGCCCCAGCCGACGACCCAGCCGAAGACCCAGCCGAAGACCCCGCCGATGACCCTGTCGAGCGGCCGGGAGACGCGACGGTCGCGGCGCAGCTGGCATCGTTGCGGGCGGCCGTCGACGCCCTCGAGCAGCACCTCGCCCGCCAGGCCGCGACGGACCCGGCCGGACCGGTGCCGCGCCAGCCGTCGCCGGTCGGCGACGGATCAGGCTGAGGCCGGCGAACGCGGCGGGATCACCCGGCCGGGCGGGTGTAGCGGTGCTTGACCTGCGGCGGGAAGTACTCGGGGTCGCCGGCTGGGCGCAGCTCGACCCGCGGGGTCTGGTAGGCGGCCGG
Organism: Dactylosporangium sp. NPDC050588; assembly: GCF_040654975.1. Classification (NCBI taxonomy): domain Bacteria; kingdom Bacillati; phylum Actinomycetota; class Actinomycetes; order Micromonosporales; family Micromonosporaceae; genus Dactylosporangium; species Dactylosporangium sp. NPDC050588. Next base: position 29,905 of record NZ_JBFAJA010000026.1, read on the forward strand.
GACGTAGTTGGCGAACTCGCTGTTGAGCCTGCGCAGCTCGTCGCGGATCGCGCCGGCCAGCTGCCCGGCCCTTGCGGGGTCGCCGGTCTCGCCCTGCGCGAGCTCCGCCACGACGGACAGGTGGCGCTCCTCGTCGCTGTCGGAGAGGACCTGCAGGACGAACTTGCCCGTGACCCAGTCGCTGATGCCGTCGCGTTCCAGGGCGACGGTCACGTTCTCCGGGTAGATGTTGGCGCCGAAGTACGACACGGTGAACAGCGACCTGCCGAAGACCCACACGAACGGCAGCCGCGGGGCGGCGCCGGCGTCCAGGCCCTCCTCCGGATCGAAGCCCAGGCCGGCGCAGTACGCGAGCATCGCCTCGTGCGACAGCAGGCCGCCCTCGTCGGCGATGTGGTAGCGGACCAGCGGGATCCCGCCGTCGCCGGTGAAGAGCAGCGTGCCCTCGTGGGTCTCGAAGTAGCGGGTCGCCGGGTCGTACTGCACGAGCGTCGGCAGCCGCGGGTCGCCGAACAGCGCGCGGGCGGCGTCGGGACGGCCGGCGAGGAACCGCCGGATCGCCACGCTCAGCGGCGTCTCCGTGCCCAGGACGCCGGCGTCGGCGGTGCCGTACAGCGAGACGGAGTCCGACAGCGGGTCCGCCATGCCGGCCCTGGCGCCGACGAGTGTGCGCCACTCCTCGCTGAAGACCTCACCGGCGAGCAGCAGCTTGATCGCGTACGCGGGGCAGTCCACGCCCCGCTCCCGGCCGGCGTCCACGACGTTCTTCACGAACGGCGGGTACCCCGCGAGGACCACCTGCTCGAAGTGCGGCCCCAGCTCCTGGACGACCCGCAGGATCTCGTCGACGTTGTTGCCGGGCGTCGCCACCGTGACCGGGTAGCCCTTCGCGGCCAGGTGCCGGCAGGCGGCGGCGGTGTACATGCCACCGACCCACGACCCGAGCGCGAAGCACACCACGACGAGCGTGCGCCGGCGGTCGGCCCGGAAGCTGCCGACCAGCGCCTGCTCGAACCGGCGGGCGACGACGAGCTCGTCCGGCACGGAGCGCGGCCACACGGTCGGCTGCCCCGACGACCCGGACGACACGGCGACCGTCTCGGCGCCGTCGAGGGTCCCGCCGCGGCACAGCTCCGGCAGCGGATACCGGCGGTGGTAGTCGGCCTTCGTCAGCAGCGGCACCCGCGCGAGGTCGCCCGCCGTGGCGATGCCGGCCGGGTCGACGCCGCGCTCCCGCAGGAACGACCGGTACGCGGGCACGCTCGCGGCGACGTCGTGGAACAGCCGCAGCGCCCGCTCGGCGCCGTCCTCCACTGTCGCCGCGCCCGGTGGTGCCTCGTAGAACTCGCGCAGGCCCGCGAGGACCCGCCGCGCCCTGTCATCCACTGTCCGCACTCCGTCCGGTAGACGCCCGGCCGATTGTATTGGCGGGCGCGACGATCTTTGGGCAGACTCGACGCCGTGCGGGCGGCGCGGCGGGGCGGGGTGTACCTCTTGGGCTCGCTGCTGTCCGCGGTCGGCACCGTGCTCGCGCTGCCACTGCTGTGCGTGCCGCGGCTCGCCCGGTGGTGGGCGGCCTGGCACCGCGGCCGCGCCCGGCGGCTGCTCGATCCGGCGTCTGGGGCGCGGCCCACGCTGCGGGCGGCGTGGGCGGACGCGGCGACGGGCCGGACGGCCGGCGCCCTGCTCTGGCTGCCGGTGCACGCGGTCACGGGGGTGGCGTTCGGGCTGCCGGCGCTGCTGTGCGTGGGCAACATCGTGGTCGCGCTGATCGCGACGCCGCTGTGGTGGGCGTTTCCGTTCGTGGAGCGGCCGCGGCTGTTCATCGACGTGCCCGTCACCGGGTGGGCGACGGCGCTGACCCTCGGGCCGCTGCAGATCGTGCTGCTCGCCACGCTGGCCTTCGTGGCCTTCCCGCCGGTCGCCCGCGCGCACGCCCGGATCTGCGTGGCGGTGCTGGCGCGCCGGGCCGGCGAGGAGCTCGCCGAGCGGGTCGAAGTGCTGACCCGGACCAGGGCGGACGTGCTCGACGCGCACGGCGCGGAGCTGCGCCGGATCGAGCGGGACCTGCACGACGGCACCCAGGCCCGGCTCGTCGCCATCGCGATGCGGCTGGCCGTGGCCCGGCAGGCGTTCGCCGAGTCGCCGCGGGACGAGCAGTTCGTGGAGGGGCTGCTCCGGGACGCGCACGAGGGCACCGAGGAGGCGATGGCGGAGCTGCGTGAGGTGATCCGGTCCGTGTACCCGCCGATCCTCGCCGACCGGGGGCTCGACGGCGCCCTGACCGCCGTGGTCACCCGCTGCGGCGTGCCGACCCGGCTGGAGATCGGTGAGTTCGAGCGGGTCCCGGCCGCCGTGGAGGCCGTCGTGTACTTCGCCGTCGCCGAGGCGCTCACCAACGTCGCCAAGCACAGCGGCGCGACCGCGGCCCGGGTACGGGTCGGCCGCACCGCGGACCGGCTGTCGGTGGTCGTCACCGACGACGGTGCCGGCGGCGCCGACGAGCGGCGGGGCACCGGCCTCGCCGGGATCCGCCGCCGGGTGCTCGCGCTGGACGGCGCCGTCGACGTCGACAGCCCGGCCGGCGGGCCGACGACCGTGACCGTGGAGCTGCCGTGCGGGTGGTGATCGCCGAGGACAACGTGCTGCTGTCCACCGGGCTGGAGCTGCTGCTCGGCCGGGCCGGCTTCCAGATCGCGGCCGTCGCGCAGGACGCGGACGGGTTTCTCGCCGCCGTGCGGGAGCACCGGCCCGACGTGACGATCGTCGACGTCCGGCTGCCGCCGACGTTCCGCGACGAGGGGATCCGGGCCGCGCTGCAGGTCCGGCGGGAGCACCCCGGGCTGCCGGTGCTGGTGCTGTCGCAGTACGTGGAGCAGCAGTACGCCGCGGAGCTGCTCGCCACCGCCGGCGGTGGTGTCGGCTACCTCCTCAAGGACCGGGTCAGCCGGGTCGACGGGTTCGTCGACGCGCTGCGCCGGGTCGCCGACGGCGGCAGCGCGATGGACCCCGAGGTCATCGCCCAGCTGGTGCAGCGCGCCGGCGACCCGCTCGCCGCGCTCACGCCCCGCGAACGCGAGGTGCTCGGGCTGATGGCGCAGGGCCTCGACAACACCGCCATCGGCGCCCGGCTCGTCATCACGGACAACGCCGTGCACAAGCACATCGGCAACATCTTCGCCAAGCTCGGCCTCGCCGTCACCGACAGCGGCCACCGCCGCGTCCTGGCCGTCCTCGCCTACCTCAACGCCGCCGGCCGCTGAGCGGCGCCGCCGAGGCCTTCGCCCGCGAGCGGCGACGGCGTGGCGCGGCGCGGCGTGGCGCTGCGTTCACGAGCGGGCACCGATCGCGTCGACCGGCGCCGGCCGCATCGCGATCCGGGTCGACGTCATGATCGCCGCCCAGCCGAGCAGCGCCGCGACGGCCACGATCCCGGCGTACATCGGCGGCGGCACCGACGGGATCAGCGACCTGGTCAGCGCGAAGCTCGTGCCGACCAGCGACGGGAGCGCGGCCAGCGATCCGATGACCACGGCGGCCACGACGACGATCCTCGTCTCGCCGCGCATCATCGCGCGCACCTGCCCGGGGCTCGCGCCGACCAGCCGCAGCAGCGCGAACTCGCGGAAACGCGCGGCGGTCGCCATCACCAGCGTGTTCACCACCGCGATCGCGAGGTAGCCGAGGAGCACCGCGTTGAGGGCGAGGCCGACCACCGACTCGCCGGCGGTGGCGTCCTGTTGCGCGGCGACGAACGAGTCCCGGTCGCTGACCCGGACCGTCGGCAGGTCCCGGACGGCGGCCCGCAGCGCGTCGCCGAGCGCCCCGGCGTCGGTGCCCGGCGCCGCCGCGACCAGCACGGCGAGGTCGAGCCGGTCCGTGGTGTGCGCCAGGACGACGTCGTGCGGCAGGGTGACGTCGCCGAGGCCGAGGCCGCGCTCGTAGATCGCCACCACCGTCGGGGTGACCGGCGTGCCGTCGCCGAGCCGGAGGTCGACGGTGCCGCCGAGCGTCGCGCCCAGGGTGCCCGCGGCGATCCGGCTCAACGCCACCGTGTCGCCCCGCAGGTCCGCGACGTCGCCGTCGAGCACGCCGAGGTCCAGGGTCGCCGCGAGCCGGTCGCCGGTGACCCCTTGCGCGGCGTAGCTGCGGATCTGCCGGTCGTCGCCGGAGCCGAAGAGGGCGAGGGTCCGCGTGCGCACGAGCGGGGTCACCGCCGCGACGCCCGGCACGTCCCGCAGCGAGTCGGCGACCTCGGGCGACACCCCCGCGGAGGTCGCGGTGACGACGTAGCCGGCGCGCAGCCCGTCCCCGGCCTGCTCCCGGGCGGCCGCACCCGCGGTCGTGCCGCTGAAGAGCTGCCCGGCCGCGAGGGTGACGCCGATGATCAGCGGGGTGGTGGCCGCGGCGAGCCGCCGCGAGTTGGCGCGGGCGTTCGCGGTCGCGAGGAACCCGCTGACGCCCGACCCGCGGTGCAGCCAGGGGCTCAGGACGCGGACGGCGCCGGTGAGCAGCCGCGGCCCGAGCAGCCCGACGGCGAAGACGAGCAGGAACGCCGAGAACGCGGCGCCCTCGGCGGCGCCCTCGCCGGGCACCCGCAGCGGCGGCACGATCGCCATGGCCAGGCCCGCTGGGACGAGCAGCAGGCCGGCGGCCAACCGGATCCGGCCGAGTCTCGCCGGCTCCGCGGCGGCCTCGCCGAGCGCGTCGACCGGCCTGAGCCTGGCCGCGCGCCGGGCCGCGATCCAGCCGCCGAGGCGGGCGCCGATCAGGCACAGCACCGTCGCGGCCAGCAGCGGCAGCGGGCCGATCGACAGCTCGAAGTCGTCCGGCACCGCACCGGCGAGGGCGAAGACGCCGCGCAGGAGGAAGGCGAGCCCGATGCCCGGGACCACGCCGAGCACCGCGCCGAGCGCGCCCACCAGCACGGTCTCCGCGGCGATCATGCGCAGCACCTGTTTCGGGGTCGCGCCGATCGCCCGCAGGAGGGCCAGTTCCCGCAGCCGCTGCCGTACGGACAGCGCGAGGGTGCTCCCGACAACGACCATGATCACCACGACCATGCTGCCGCCGAAGGCGAACGACAGTTCGGTGATGAACGACCGCGTCGCGCCGACGTCGAGGAACTCGGCCTCGCCGCGGTCCCTGCCCGCGTAGACGACCACACCCGGGACCGCGTCCTTGACGGCGCGGGCGAGGTCGCCGGCGTCGGGAGCGGCCAGCACGCCGATCACGGCCACCCGGTCCGGCCGGCCGGTCAGCTCCATGGCCCGCTCGTCGGTGAAGTACACCGCGGGCTGCCGGCTCCCCGGCGGCACCGCGATGCCGGTCACCCGGTAGGTGGTCGTGTTCGAGCCGACCGCGAGCCGGACGTCCGCGCCGGCGGCGACGCCGGCCCGATCGGCCAGCGTGGCGTCGAGCACCACGTCCCGCGGCCCGGCCGGCGCCCGCCCGGCGCTGATCGTGACCGGGCCGAGCGCGGCGGAGCCCCAGCCGTGCCCCAGCACAGGGCGTCCATCCGGCGCGTCGGCCGTCAGCAGGCTCACCGGGACGCTCACGTCGGCGATCGCCGCCCGTACACCGGGAACCCGCGCGATCTCCGCGACCTTGGCGGCCGGCAGGGTGGCCCGCTCGGCGAACCGCGGGTCGACGTCGTCGGCCACCGGCAGCGCCTGCGGGGCACCCACCACGAGGTCGGCGGCCCGGTAGCGTTCGGTGGGAGCCCCGGAGCGCTCGCTGCTCTCCAGCAGGATCCCGCACGCCGTGATCACCGCCGAGCCGAACACCACCGCCACGAACGCCGCGACGAACGCGCCCTTGCGGTCCTTGACGGTGCTCCATGCCAGCCACACAGCCAGCCACAGCATCCGCCGGTTCACGCGTCCCCCAGGTGCGTCAGCCGCTGCGCGATCCGCTCCGCGGACGGCCGGTGCAGCTCGCCGGCCAGCCTCCCGTCGGCGAGGAACACGACGGTGTCGGCCCGCGCCGCGGCGACCGGGTCGTGCGTGACCATCAGCACCGTCTGGCCGAGCTCGTCGACGATCCTCCTGAGCAGATCCAGGACCTGGCGGCCGCTGCGGCTGTCCAGCGCGCCGGTCGGCTCGTCGGCGCACACCAGGTCCGGCTCGGTGATCAGCGCCCGGGCGACCGCCACCCGCTGCTGCTGGCCGCCGGAGAGGCTGCCCGGCCGCCGGTCGTGATGCTCGGCGAGCCCGACCGCGGCGAGGACGCCCGCCAGCCGCCCGCGGTCGACCGGCTTCCCGGCCAGCCGCAGGGGCAGCGTGACGTTGTCCGCCACGCTCAGCGCGCCGAGCAGGTTGTACGCCTGGAACACGAACCCGATCCGGTCCCGCCGCAGCCGCGTCAGCTCGGTCTCGGACCGGCCGGACAGCTCCGTGTCGCCCAGCAGCACCCGTCCCGACGTCGGGCGGTCCAGCCCCGCCGCGCAGTTGAGCAGCGTGCTCTTGCCGGACCCGGACGGCCCCATGACCGCGGTGAACGTCCCGCGCGCGAACCCGGCCGTCACCCCGTCGAGCGCGCGCACCGCGTGCTTGCCCGACCCGTACACCTTCGACACCGCATCGAGGCGCACCGCACAGTTGGATCTCATGCCCTCCGAGGCTAGGCACGGCGGCGACCAGGACCGATACCCCGCGCCACCGCATCCGTGGTACAGCGGGCTGTAGTGCCGCTGAGGCGTGAGTCGGGTGACATCGTCCTCGGCGGGGGTCGGCTCGTAAGGTGATGGGATGTCTGGAAGTGCTCTTCACCAGAAGCTGGCGGAGGCGCGGTCGGGGGTCCTGCTGTTCAGCCTGACACCGCCGCGGCGCAGCGAGAGCGATGAGCGGGTCAAGGAGATCGCCGCGGTGACGCTCGACCGGCTCGCCGGGCTCGACGTCGACGGCCTCATCCTCTACGACATCGACGACGAGTCGGACCGCAACCCCGACGAGCGGCCGTTCCCGTACCTGCCGACGATGGACCCGGCCGTGTTCCACGCGGAGCACCTCGGCGGCTGGGACAAGCCGACGATCATCTACCGCTGCGTCGGCAAGTACCACGAGGACGACCTCGCCGACTGGCTGCGGCACGCCGACCCGAGCCGGGTCCTCAGCGTCTTCGTCGGCGCGTCGTCGGGCGACAAGTCGGTGCGCACCGACATGCGCCGCGCCCAGGCCGTGCGGCGGGAGGTCCGCCCCGACCTGCCGCTGGGTGCCGTGGTCATCGGCGAGCGGCACACCCGCGGCGGCGACGAGCACCTGCGCATGCTGGCCAAGCAGGAGCGTGGCTGCTCGTTCTTCGTCTCGCAGGTCGTGTACCACGTGAACGACACCAAGAACCTGCTCTCCGACTACTTCTACGCGTGCCGGGAGCGGGGGACGGCGCCACGGACCGTCGTCTTCACGCTGTCGCTGTGCGGGTCGCTCAAGACGCTCGAGTTCGTCCGCTGGCTGGGCGTCGACGTGCCCCGCTGGCTGCAGAACTCGATCCGCTTCGCCGACGACCCGCTCGCCGAGTCCTACCGGCAGGCCATGGCGATCGCCCGGGACCTCGCCGACTTCTGCGAGCACCTCGGCATGCCGTACGGCTTCAACGTCGAGAGCGTCTCGATCCGCCGCGCCGAGATCGAGGCCACGATCCGGCTGGCGGCCGACGTCGCGGCGCTGCTGCGGGAGCGCCGTTGACCGCTGGAGGCGACGGGCAGCGCCTCGCCGGCGGGTTCGACAACGGCGCGGTCCGCGTGGGCGACACCGTCCGGCGGGCCGCGGGGGTGTGGACGCCGGCCGTACACCTGCTGCTGCGGCACCTGGAGTCCGCCGGGTTCGACCGGGCGCCACGCGCGCTCGGCCTCGACGACCAGGGCCGGGAGGTGCTGTCCTTCCTGCCCGGCACGGTCGTCGGCGCGCAGCGGCCGTGGCCGGAGTGGGTGCACAGCGACGACGCGCTGCGCCAGGTGGCCACCTGGCTGCGCGACTACCACGCCGCCGTCGCGACGTTCGTGCCGCCGGACGGCGCGGTCTGGCGCGACGGGAGCGTCTGGCGGCCCGGGCTCGTCATCGCGCACAACGACGCCGCGCCGTACAACGCGGTCTGGTCCGGCGGGCGGCTGGCCGGGTTCTTCGACTGGGACCTCGCCGCGCCCGCCACGGTCGAGGAGGACCTGGCGTCGGTCGCGTTCGGGTGGGTGCCGCTGCACGCGCGGCACGTGGTGGCGGCGGAGGGGTTCACGGCGTTCGCCGACCGGCCGCGCCGGCTGCGGCTGTTCCTCGACGCGTACGGGTGGCCCGGCCCGGCCGGCGACTTCGTCGGTGTCGTGCGCCGGCGGGTCCTCGCCATGGCGGCGGAGGTCCGTCGCGCCGCGGCGGCCGGCGACGCCACGTTCATGCGGATGCTGGCACACGGCACCGACGCGACGCTGGAGGCGGCGGCCGCCGAGCTCGCCTCGTTCTAGTCCTCGTTCTGGTCCTGGTTCTAGACCGTCAGGAGCCGGTCCAGCAGCTGGTGGTACCGCAGGACCGTGTCGCGCATGCCCTCGGTGCTGTCCGACGACCGGGCGCCGGCGCGTTCGAGCTGGTCCTCGCGCTCGTGGACGCTGGCGGACAGGGCCTGCATCGCCTCGTCGACCAGCTGGCGCGCCTCGGTGACGCTGCCGCGGGGGTCCTCGACGAAGTGGGTCTGCACGTCGTGCCAGCGGTGCCGGAACTCGTCGGCCTTGCCGGTGTCCCAGATGCTCAGGTCGCGGACGCCTTCCGGCACGGCGGCGGTGGTCTGCGGCGCGGCCGGCTCGCCCGCGCCCGTGGTGGTCGTCTGCGGCGCGGCCGGTTCGCCCGCGCTCGTGGTGGTCGTGGGTGGCGCGGCCGGCTCGCCCGCGCCCGTGGTGGTCGTCTGCGGCGCGGCCGGTTCGCCCGCGCTCGTGGTGGTCGTGGGTGGCGGCGTCGCGGGCGGCGTCTGGAACGCCCCGGGTGGCTGTGGCGCCTGGCCCCCACCGACGGGAGCGTTGTCGTCTCGGATCACGGTCGCGCCTCCTTGCATCCCTGCGTCTCAGCGGTTCCCTGTGGTTCCCTGTGTATCAGCCGTGCCTTCGTCTCAGCCGTGCCCGGGGATCGGCCGGCCGCCGCCCGAGGGTTCGCCGAGCAGCTCGGCGAACAGCAGGCGGTAGTGCATCAGCGCCTGGCGGAGCTGCTCCGTCGACGCCTGCCCACGCTCGTTCACCTGGTTGATCTCGTGGGCCTCGCGGTAGTGGCCGAGCGTCTCGGCGTGGTCGACGCTGAGGTCCTGGACCCGGACGTCGAAGTCCCCGGTCGGGTACCCGCGCTCGTGCATCACCTTCGTCACCAGTTCGTCGGCCTCGCGGGTGGCCGCCTCCGGCTCCTCCACGAAGTGGGCCTGCATGCGTTCCCACTGCTCCGCGTACCGCTGCCGCTGCTGAGGATCGAGCTCCTTGAGGTCCAGCTCGTCGTGGCGGCGCTGGCGCTGCTGCAGGTCGCGCTCGGCCGCACGGCGGCTCGACTGCTCGCCGATCGCCCGGTCGTACTCGGGCCCGAACTGCTGCTTGAGCTCATTGGTGCGACGGTGCCGGCTGAAGCTGACCGCGATGAGCGCGATGACCAGCACGACGATGATGGCGACGAGCAGGACTGCGGTTGAGGACATCACGAATCCCTTCCGAGGTTGCCAGGTCCGACGCTACTGCGGCGCGGGACGGCTCGGCCTCACCCTCTCGCCGGCGGCTTGTGTGGGCCCGGCCCGGGCGGGTAGTGCGCCGGCATGAAGGCTCACTCTGATGCCTGGCAGTCGGCGCTCACCGTCGTCCAGGAAGCGACACCGCCGTGGATCCCGGCCGACGCGCACGAGATGACGGTCCTGGTGGAGTTCCCGCCGGGAGACCCCGGCACCCCGCCGCACCGGCACCCCGGGCCCGCCTTCGGTTACGTCCTCGAGGGCGAGATGCTGTTCGAGCTGCAGGGCTCGCCGCCGCGGGTCGTGAAGGCCGGGGAGGCGTTCTGGGAGCCGGGCGGCGACGTCATCCACTTCCAGGACGGCAACAACCGCGACGACGTCCCGCTCCGCTTCGTCGTCACCATGTTCTGCACCCCCGGCGAGCCCATGCTGACGCTCGTCGACGAGTCCGAGCTCCGGACGCTGTCCAGGCAGTCCCGGCGCTGAACGCTGTGTAGGAACGCTTGTAGGGAGGACATCATGCACATCGCTGTGATCGGCGGCACCGGCCGCATCGGCTCGCGGGTGGTCGACATCCTCACCTCGCGTGGCCACCGGGCCGTGCCGCACGCCCTGTCCACCGGTCTCGACCTGTTCACCGGCCGGGGCGTCACCGAAGGCCTGCGCGGCGCCGACGTCGTGGTCAACGTGACCAGCTCGCCGACGTTCGACGACAGGGCGGCGGCGTTCTTCCGCACCACGATGGACAACCTGCTGCGGGCGGCCGTTTCCGAGGACGTCGGCCACGCGGTCCTGCTGTCGATCGTCGGCATCGACCGCGTGCCCAACCTCGCCTACTACCGGGCGAAGGTCACGCAGGAGGACATCCTGAAGTCCGCCCCGGTGCCGTACTCCATCGTCCGCGCCACCCAGTTCTTCGAGTTCATCGACACGGTGATGTCGTGGACCTCCGACGAGCACGCCGTGCGCCTGCCGGCCACCCCGATCCAGCCGATCGCCGCCGACGACGTGGCCCGCGCCGTCGCCGACGTCAGCGTCGGAGCGCCGCTGCGGGGCACCCGGGAGGTCGCCGGCCCCGACGTCTTCTCCCTCGACGCGCTGGGCCGTCTCGCCCTCGCCGCCCACCACGACCCCCGCCCGGTCATCACGGACAATTCGGCGGGCCTGTTCGCCGCCGTCCCGGGCGACGCCCTCATCCCCCGTTCCGGCGTCGTCATCGCCCCGACCCGCTTCCAGGACTGGTCCGCCCGCGTCCCTGTCCGCTGAACCGCTGCCAGAACACCGCGTCCAGCTCCCGCTCGACCAGCGCGCGCTCCACCGGGGCGCACGAGGTCGACGGCCTCAGCGACGCGCCCCTGCCGGACGAGCCGGACCGCCACCCGCGTGCCGGTCTCGTCCGGTCAGGTCGCGGGCTCGCGGAGCAGCTGGGCGAGGCGGGCGTAGTCGTCGCCGCCGTGGCCCGCGGCGACGGCGCGGTCGACGATGCGCTGGACGGCGCGCAGCGGGGCGGCGTCGATGCCGCGGGCCGTGGCGGCGTCGGCGACGTGGGCCACCGCAGAGCCGGCGGACGCGATGCTGGAGATGTCGGCGGGGAAGCGATGTCGGTGTCTGTCACGCCCGGATCACCCGATCGATCGAGAAGCTCGCCGCTGCCCGCGCCATCCTGGACCGCCTGATCCAGGGCCCCTGACGGGTGCGCGCGGCGCGATCGGGGACTGTCGCGCGTGAGGGGCCGTCCTCTACGTTGGTCCGTGATGGAACTGATCCTCAAGGCGATCGACGTGGACGGCCGGCATGCGTGGCGGTGGCTGTTGACCGACGCCGCCGGCAGCGTGCTCGGCGATCACACCGTCAGGGTCGACCGGTCGGCCTGGCAGGCCGCCGGAATGGACGACCTGCACCGGTTGGTGCGCCACGGGAGCGGGGGCGGGCCCGCGGTCCTCGACGGGTTCGGGGAGTGGCTGGGCCGGGAGGTGCTCGGGGAAGGCATCGGCCGGGCGATCGTGGCCGCGCGGCCCGCCACCGTGTGGGTCGAGGCGGCGCCGCCGGTCGATCCAGGGCCGCTCGAGTTGGCGCATGTCGCCGGTGTACCGCTGGCCGCCCGCGGCGACATCGCGCTGGTCTTCGGGGCAGCGGGCGCCGGGCAGGACAAGCGGCCGGTCGGGACGCGGCTGCGGATGCTGGCGGTGTTCAGCCAGCCGACCGCGACCACGGCGCTGGCGCTGCGGCACGAGCGGTTCGCGCTGAGCCGGCTCGTCCGCCGGCTGGCGGCGCACGAGCGCAAGGCGATCGACCTGGAGGTGCTGCAGTACGGCGCGACCCGCCAGGAGCTGATCAACAAGATGTGGCTGCGCCAGGGGCCGGACGTCCTGCACATCTCGGCGCACGGCACCGCGGGCGGCCTCGTGCTGGAGTCCGAGTCCGGCGGCCGTGACCTCGTCGGCACCGACGATCTCGTCGAGCTGCTGCGCCCGGGGAAGAACCAGCTGAAGCTGGTGGTGCTGTCGGCCTGCGAGTCGGGCGCCGGCCTGGCGGAGGCGGCGGCCTGGGCCGGCCTGGCCGGTGACCCGGATGGCGCCCCTTCCGGCCGGGACCTCGCCGGATGGGGTCTGCCAGGCACGGAGCGCGGCCCGGTCCGATGGGCCGGCAGCAGCCTGGCGGACGTGATCGCGCGCGAGCTCGGCGCCGCGGTGCTGGCCATGCGGTTCCCGGTGAGCGACGACTACGCCATCGCGCTGGCCCGCGAGGTGTACACCGGGCTGTTCACGTTCGAGCTGCCCGTGGCCGCCGCGGTCGCCCGGGCGGTGCCGGCGGCGGTAGGCATGACGCCGACGCTCGACCGGCCGGCGATCTCGATCGCCGTCCCGACGCTGCACGGCGCGGCGACCGCCGCGCTGCCGCTGGTGCCGCCGGCCGCCGGGCCCGTGCTCGACCCGGCGCAGGCGCCGATGGCGGGGTTCCCGGCCGAGCCGGAGTCCTTCGTGGGCCGCACCGCGGTGCTGATCTCCGCCGGCCGTGCCCTGTCCGCGGGCAGCGGGTTCACGACGGTGCTGCTCGACGGCGAGGCGGGCGTCGGCAAGACCGCGTGCGCCCTGGAGCTCGCCTACGGCCGCCACGACACGTTCGCGGCCTCCGCGTACTGGGCCGCGCCGCCGCCGGACGGGTTCGCCGGCGCGCTCCTCGGCCTGGCCCGGTCGCTGGAGCGCCAGCTGCAGCCGTACGGGTTCGCCATGGCCGAGGCGGTCGAGTCGGTTGCCGGCCTGCACGCGTTCCTGCCGCAGCTGACCAAGCTCCTCGCGGACCGTGGCCTGCTGATCGTGCTGGACGGCCTGGAGAGCCTGCTCACCCCGGAAGGCCGCTGGCGCGACCCGCGCTGGGCGGACCTGATCGGCGCGCTCGCCGGGCACCGCGGCGAGTCGCGGGCGATCCTGACCAGCCGGGTCGCCCCGGTCGATCTCCAGCGTCCCGACGTGTGCCGGCACCGGCTCCTGGGCCTCGACCTGATCGAATCGCTGCAGCTGATGCGCGAGCTGCCCGGCCTGAGCGGGCTGCTGCCGGCCCGCGCCGGCGAGCACCGGTCCGGGCAGGCGGGTCCCGGCGGCGACCGGGCCCGGTGCCGCAGGATCCTTGACACCACGCGCGGCATCCCGCAGCTGATCATGCAGGCCGAGGCGAAGCTCGCCATCGGCGTCCCCGCCGACCTCTGGGAGCCCGTCGCGCCGCCGCCCGACGAGCCGGAGCCGGCCACACCATGGATGCCGCCCGTGGAGCCACCGCCGGCGCAGCCCAGCACCTCCACACCACCGCCCGTAGACCCGCCGCCGCCCGCAAACCCGCCGCCGTTCACGAGCCAGCCACCGCAGACGAGCCCGCCGCCGTTCACGAGCGCGCCACCGCAGACGAGCCCGTCACCGCAGACGAGCCCGCCGCCGTACACGAGCACGTCACCGCAGACGAGCCCGCCGCCGTACACGAGCACGCCACCGCAGACGAGTCCGCCGCCGTACACGAGCACGCCGCCGTACGGGTACGCGCTGCCGTTGCCGGGCGAGGCGCCGCCGATGCCCGCGGCACCGCAGTCACCGGCCGCGCCGCCGGCCGCGTTGATCGATGCGGTGGTCGCGGCCCGTACCGGCGCGATCACCGGCATGCAGGTCGCACCCGCCGCCCGCAGCCGCCTCGAACGGACGATCCGCAACACGGCGGGCGTCGCCGACCGCGAGCAGACCCTGGCGGTCGGCCGGCTGCCGGTCGGCGCGGGGCTGCTCCTCACCGACGCGGCGCTGTACTGGCTGGACAAGGACCGCGGCTCGGTGGTGATCGCGGTCCCCTACCGGGCGTTCCCCGGGCGCACGTTCCGCTCCGTCGCCAGCATCGCCGGGGCGCCACCCACCCACGTCGACCTCGGCGACGGCATCCCCCGCTCGGCGGGCGGCGCGGCGGCCGACCTGATGGACCTGCTGAGCGCCATGCAGGCGGAGCTGCGCGCCACGTCCTGACGCCGCCCGGCGCCGCGTCACCCGACCGGCAGCGGCGCCCCGCAGTTGGTGCAGAACCTGCCGGTGTCGTTGACCTGTCCGCACCGGGCGCAGCCGTTCGCGGGCGGCTGGCCGGGCGCCGCCGGTGCGGGCGGCGGCAGGGCCTTGCGGTGCTCGACGCTGCGTTCGATCACCCTGATCGCGTCGTTGTCGATGCGCGCGGCCTGGACCACGCCCCACACCTGCGTGAGGATCACCGGCCAGAACACGAAGGCCGTGATCAGCGTCGGCAGCGCCTGCTGGCCGAGCACCCCCACGCCCGCCCGGGCGACCAGCGCCTGCTCGTCGCACTCGAGCCGGATCTTCAACGCGGTCCGCATGCCCGCCACGGTGCGGAACATGCCGGTGCGGGTGACGTCGACGTCCCACGCGCCGGCCCCGGTCCGCGCCGACACGACCTGGTAGCCGGCACCCTCGAAGTGCCGGGTCACGTCGGCGACGATCGGCGCCGGGTCGATCGGTGCGTCGAGCCAGAAGCGCCGCTCGCTCTTGAACACGCCCATCGCCGGTTCACCGCTTCCAGGCCGGCTGGGCACCGGCCTGCGGCACCGGCTGCCCGGGGATGGGACCCGTGGCGGCCACGGCGGGCGCGCCGCCGTAGATGAGCGTCGTGCCGCAGCGCTGGCAGTGCCGCCAGCCGGGCTGGGTCCGCCCGCCGCAGCTGTGGCAGCGCGGCGCCGACCGCACGCTCGCCGCCAGCGCCGCGAGGTTCGCGAACGTCGGCGTGCCGACCCAGCTCTGGATCTCCCTGACCCGCACCGCCAGCAGCGGGTGCGTCGAGGACTGGCTGATCTGCCACTGCAGGAACCGGTCCCACTTCGACTCCCGCAGCGCCTCGTATTCGAGGGCCTGGTCGGCGAAGGGCTGGATGTTCTGCGTGTAGCGCGAGTCGTGCCGGATGCCCGCGAACCGGAACATCACCCGGGTGATCGCGTCGGCGCTGCCCATGTACGCCGCGGCCGCCCGGTCCGCCGACAGCTCGCTCTTGCGGCTCCAGTTGCTCAGCGCCATCCGCAGCGGGTGCGAGGCGACGCTGAGCACCGTGGAGGCGATCGGGATGTTGGCGGCGCTGCCGACCTTGACGGTGAGCTCGATGAACTGCGCCATCGAGTGGAACAGCATGTGCTGGCACAGGATGTGCCCGCACTCGTGCGCGATCACCGCCTCGATCTCGTCCGGCGACAGGTGGTCGAGCAGCCCGCTGTACAGCGTGATGGACGTCCTGGTCGCGCCGGTCGTGAACGCGTTGACCGGCCCGAGCGCCAGGTACAGCTCGGGCTCCTCGATCCCGAACGCCTCGCAGATCGGCGGCAGCAGCCGGTAGATCTCCGGCAGCTGGTGCGGCCCGAGCCGGAGCGCCTCCGCGAGCTGGCTGTTGCGGATGAGCCGTTCGCTGAAGTTCTTGTGGTACGTCTTGACCGCGTTCTGCAGCCCGCTCATCGACTCCAGATGGCGCCGCGCCGACTCGTCGGCCGGATGCAGCAGGTCGCTCGCGGAAAACGTCGTCATCCCATCACCCGATTCGTTCGGTCCGTCCCCACGGGCACATCTGACGGACCGCACGGCACCCGCCGCCCGGGATGACCCGTTCGGGGGACGCCGGACCAGGTCGCTGGCATGATCGGGGACGTGGAGGAGGGGCCGCCGATGGCACCGGCGACGGTCCGGGACCGGGCCGTGGCGCGGCTCATCGACACCGGGGTGCTGGCCGGGGCGGTGCTGGTGCTGGGGCTGGCGGTGCTGCTGCTCGGGGACGGCAGCCGGTTGCCGGCGATGCTGGCGGTGCCGGCCTTCGGGGTGCTGTGCGGCTACGAGTTCGTGATGCTCGGCGCGTACGGCGAAACCATCGGCAAACGGGTGATGCGGCTGCGGGTCGTCCGCCTCGACGGCGATGAGCCCGGGTGGGGAGCCGCGTTCAGCAGGACGTTCTTCCTGACCATCGCCGGCTGCCTGTCGTGCGGCCTCGGCGGGCTGCTGTTCTACCTGTCCCCGCTGCTGGACCCCGGACCGTGGAAGCGCGGCTGGCACGACCACGTCGCCGCCACGTTCGTCGTGTCCACCCGGGACTCAGACGTGGTGGCACGCGGCACGGTCGACGAGCCGCGGTGGCGTGCTCTCGCACCGCGAGCGCTCGGGCGGTGACAGGGTGGCGTACAGGGGGCACCGCGGGCGGAACGGGCAGCCGGTGAGCCGCTCGTCGGCCGCCGGTGGGTCGCCCGGCAGCAGCATCGGCGGGCGCTGCCGCGCGGCCACCGGGTCCGGCACCGGCACCGCGGACAGCAGCGCCCGCGTGTAGGGGTGCAGCGGGTCGCCGAGGACGAGCGCCGCGGGACCCGTCTCGACGACGCGGCCGAGGTACATGACGCTGACGACGTCCGCGATCTGGGCGACCACCGCCAGGTCGTGGGTGACGAACAGGTACGCGAGCCCCAGGTCCCTCTGGAGCCGTCCCAGCAGCGCGAGGATCGCGGCCTGCACGGTCACGTCGAGCGAGGACACCGGCTCGTCGAGCACCAGCAGGTCGGGGGCGACGCTGATCGCGCGGGCGATCGCGATGCGCTGCCGCTGCCCGCCGGAGAACTCGTGCGGGAAGCGACGCGCGAGGGCGGGGTCCAGCCCGACGAGGCGCAGGACCTCCGCGACCCGGGCCCGCGCCGCCGGGCCGGGGCGGCCCTGGGCGAGCAGCGGCTCGGCGACGACGTCGCCGACGGGCAGGCGCGGGTCGAGGCTGGCGAACGGATCCTGGAACACCAGCTGCATCCGGGACCGCAGCTCGGCCTGGTCGGCGGCGGTGAGTCCGCTGGAGACGGTGCGGCCGAACAGCTCGATCGTGCCGCCCTCCGGCGGCCGCAGGCCGAGGATCTCCAGCAGCGTCGTGGACTTCCCGCTGCCCGACTCCCCCACGACCGCGTGCGTCTGTCCGGCGTGGACGGTCAGGTCGACGCCGTCGACGGCGTGGACGCTGCCGACCCGGCGGCGGAAGACACGTCCCTTGTGGACACCGAAGGTGCGGCGCAGCCCGGTGACCCGCAGCACCGGCGGCGTCGCGACGGGCCGGGGCGGCCTGAAGGCGTCGAGGCGGGGTTGCGCGTCCAGGAGGTCGCGGGTGTACGGGTCGGCCGGGCGTCCGTACAGCTGCCGCACCGGTGCCTGCTCGACGATGCGGCCACCGCGCATCACCGCGACCGTGTCCGCCATCCCGGCGACCACGCCCAGGTCGTGGCTGACCAGGACGAGCGCGGCGCCGGTGGCCTCGCGCACGTCCTGCAGCACGCGCAGGACCTGCGCCTGCACGGTCACGTCGAGGGCGGTGGTCGGCTCGTCGGCGAGGATGACGTCGGGGTCGTTCGCGATGGCCATGGCGATCATCACGCGCTGCCGCATGCCACCCGACAGCTCGTCCGGAAACGTCCGGGCGCGCAGCTCCGGCGACGGGATGCCGACGAGCCGCAGCAGCTCGACGGCCCGCCGGCGCGCCTCGGTCCGGGACACGTCGCGGTGCGCGGTGATCGCCTCGGCGAGCTGGTCGCCGATGCGGTACACCGGCGTGAGCGCGGACAGCGAGTCCTGGAAGACGACCGAGGCCACGTTGCCGCGCAGCCGCCGTAGGTCGCGCGGTGCGGCGCCGATGACCTGCGTGCCGCCGAGGACGACGCTGCCGGAGACGGTGGCGGCGGCGGGCAGCAGGCCGAGCGCGGCGAGGACGGTGACGGACTTGCCGGAGCCCGACTCGCCGACGATCCCGAGCACCTGTCCACGGTGGACGGTGAGGTCGATGCCGTCGACAGCCGGCGGCCCGTCGCCGAACCGGACGCGGAGGTCCCGGATCGCGAGCACCACGTCGTCGTCCACTGTGGACGACCCTGCGGCTGTCGCTGGTCCGGCCTGTCGCGGTGGGCGGGCCATTCGCGGTGGGCGGGACGGGCGTGAGCGCGGGTCGACGGCGTCGCGCAGGCCGTCGCCGACGAGGTTCACGGCGAGGACGAACACCACGAGCAGCCCGGCCGGGTAGAAGAACATCCACGGATAGGTGACGGCGGACGGCGTGCCGGCGGCGATCAGCGTCCCGAGGGACACGTCCGGCGGCTGGACGCCGAACCCGAAGTAGGACAGTGACGTCTCGGTCATCACGGCGGCACCCACGGCGAGCGTCGCGTCGATGATGAGGAACGAGGCGGTGCTCGGCAGCACGTGCCGCACGATGACGCGCGGCGCCGACACGCCCATGAAGCGGGCCGCCCGCACGAACTCGAGCTCCTTCAGCGAGATCGTCAGCGACCGTACGACCCTGGCGGACACCATCCACCCGAAGGCCGCGAGCAGCCCGACGAACGCGACCCAGCCGCCGCCCCGCAGCCGCGGCGACACGACGGCGATGACGAGGAACGACGGGAAGACGAGCAGCAGGTCGACGACGAGGACGAGACCACGCCCGGTCCACCCGCCGACGTAGCCGGCGACCGCGCCGACGGCCGCCGCGAGCACCGTCGACACGAGCGCCACGGCGAGCCCGATGAGCAGCGACTTCTGCAGCCCGCGGACCGTCTGGGCGTAGACGTCCTGCCCGATGCCGTTGGTGCCCCACCAGTGCCGCGCGGACGGCCCGGCGCGCAGCGCGGTGTAGTCGATGTCGTCGTAGGACCAGTGGGTGAGGTACGGCCCGGCGAACGCGAGCACGAACAGCAGCAGCACGATGACGGCGCCGGCGAGCGCACCCCGGTCCCGGCGGAACCTGCCGGCCATCACCCGCAGCCGCGTCGGCGGCGCCTGCCCCGCCTCGTCGACGACCTCCGCGGCAAGCGCGTCAACCACGGCGGACGCCCAGACGGACGCGTGGGTCGAGCACGGCGTGCAGCACGTCGGCGAGCAGGCCCGCGAGCAGGACGGTGACGGCTGCGAACAGGTTGACCGCGACGACCGCGTTGACGTCGTTGTTGTTCACCGAGTCGATGAACCACTCGCCCATGCCGTGCCAGCCGAAGATCTTCTCGGTGAAGGTGGCGCCGGTGAGGACGCCGAGGAAGCCGAAGGAGAAGAACGTCGACATCGGGATCAGGGCGGTGCGCAGGCCGTGCCGGATGAGCGCGGCGCGGCGGGACAGCCCCTTGGCCTCGGCGGTGCGCAGGTAGTCGGCGCCGAGCACGTCGAGCATCGCGCTGCGCTGGTAGCGGCTGTACGTGGCCAGCGCGACCAGGCCGATCGACAGGGTCGGCAGCAGCAGGTGCACCGCGCGGTCGGCGAAGAGGGTGAGCCCCGAGCCGGTCAGTCCGGGGGTCGACTCGCCGGTGAACGCGACCAGCTGCCGCCCGCTCGCCTGGTTCACGGCGAGGGCGCCGATCTTGAGCAGCAGCGCGATGAGGAACGTCGGCATCGACAGCAGCAGGAACGCCACGAGGGTGAACGAGCGGTCCGGCAGCCGGTACTGCTTGACGGCGGTCCACGCGCCGGCGGCCACCCCGGCGCCGATGCCGAGCAGCGTGCCGAGGACGAGCAGCCGCAGGCTGACCCCGATGCGCCGGCCGAACTCGGCATTGACGGAGGTGCCGGTGATGCTGACGCCGAGATCGCCGTGGACGGCCCGGGTGGCCCAGCCGGCGAACCGCGAGGTGACCGGCTCCCGGTCGTCGAGGCCGACCGCGCGGAGCTGCCGGTCGACCTGCGCGGCGGGCGGCGGTGGCAGCCGAGCCTGGAAGTACGCGCGCGGCGACAGGGCGGTTGCCGCCAGCAGATAGGACAGGAACGCCGCAGCCAGCAGAAGCACGACGTAGTACGCCAGTCGCCGGGCAAGAAAGGCGAGCACAACACCTCACATTCACCGCTATCGTATCGATAAACGTAGCAGAAGATGTATATATAGCTGATCGACAAACTAGGAGACGAGGGCGGGAGGCGGTTTCGATGAGGAACTCCACGGTCCTGGCAGTGGCCGCGGTGCTGCTGGGCACGTGCCTGGCGGCGGGCTGCGGCGACGACGGCGCGACACCGGCCAAGCAGGGCGAACAGCCGAAGACCGGCAGCTCCGACATCAACCCGAAGCCGCGCGAGTCGCTCCGCAAGGGCGGCACGCTGCGGCTGTCCATCCAGCAGTGGATCACCCAGTACAACGTGGGGCAGACCGACGGCACGCAGGGCGACGGCGCCTCGATCCTGGCGCTCACCCAGCCCGCCCTGTGGTTCCTCGACGACAACGGCGTCCCGGCCGCGAACCCCGACGTCCTCGCGGGTGCCGAGGTGAGCAAGGAGGGCGGCGCGCAGGTCGTCACGTACCGGCTGAACCCCAAGGCGACCTGGTCGGACTCGACGCCGATCACCTGGCAGGACTTCGCCACCCAGTGGAAGACCCGCAACGGCACCGACGAGCGCTTCCAGGTCGCCTCCACCACCGGCTACGACGCGATCACCGCCGTGGAGCGCGGCGCCGACGACCGGACCGTGAAGGTGACGTTCAAGGCGCCGTACGCGGACTGGCGGTCACTGTTCGACCCGCTGCTGCCCGGCGCCGCGCTGGACACGCCGGAGGAGTTCAACACCGGCTGGATCGAGAAGATCCCCGTCTGGGGCGGGCCGTGGAAGCTCGGCACCGCCGACAAGACGACCCAGACGATCACCGTGGTCCCGAACGAGGCGTACTGGGGCACGAAGCCGCTGCTCGACTCGGTCGTGTTCCGCGCCCTGGACGCCGCGGCGATCACCGACGCGTACCTCAACAACGAGATCGACCAGGCGCCCGGCCGGGAGGCCGACGCGTACCGCCGGCTCGCCGGCGCTGCCGACACCGCGATCCGTACCGGTGGACGATGGGACGAGACCCAGCTGACGGTCGGCCGCAACGGCCCCCTGGCCGACGAGCGGGTCCGTCAGGCCGTCGCCAACGCGATCGACCGCACGGCGCTCGCCGCGGCGCAGTCGGCCGGGCTGCCGTTCAAGGTCAACACGATCGGCAACCACTTCTTCATGCCGAGCCAGGACGGGTACCGCGACAACAGCGGCGACACCGGCGGGTTCGACGTCGCCCGGGCGAAGCAGCAGCTCGACCAGGCCGGCTGGGCCGCGTCCGCCGACGGCAGGACCAGGACGAAGGACGGCGGCACGCTGAAGCTCGTCTACGTCGTCAACTCCCGCGGCAGCACGGACCTGCCGCAGCTGGTGCAGAACATGCTGGCCCAGGTCGGCATCGCCGTCGAGCTGCGCAAGGTGCCCAGCAACGACTTCTTCAGCAAGTACGTCAACATCGGCGCCTTCGACCTCACGTCGTTCCGCAACGTCGACAACATCTTCCCGTCGTTGCTGTTCCCGGTGTACCGCAGCGACGGCGAGCAGAACTACGGCAAGGTCGGCGCGCCGGAGATCGACAAGCTGCTCGACCAGGCGGGCGCCGAGACCGACCGGGGCAAGGCCGTGGACCTGCTCAACCAGCCCGACGTCCTGCTGTGGAAGGCAGGCCACTCGGTGCCGTTGTTCCAGACGCCGCAGATCTCGGCGGTGCGGCCTGGGCTGGCCAACTTCGGCGCCTTCGGCCTGCGCAGCGACCGCCAGTACGTCGACGTCGGCTGGACGCGGTGACCGTTACTGCAGGCCGCCGCGCACCGACGTGATCCGGGAGGTGTTGAAGCCGAGCCAGTGCATGCGCCCCACGTAGCGGGCGTGCTCGACCTTCAGGCACCGGTCCATGATCACCGTCAGCCCGCCGTCGGTGGCGATCAGCGCGCCCTCGTCGTTGATGACGCCGAACTGCGTCCACAGCGTCCCCGCGCCGATCGCCACCGCGTCGCGGGCGATGTCCGGCAACGCGGAAGGGGCACGGAACACGTTCACGATGTCGACCGGCACCGGGACGTCGCGGAGGCTCGCGTAGCTGGTCTCGCCGAGGATCCGCGGCTCGCGCGGGTTGACCGGGATCACCTGGTACCCGTGCCGCTTGAGGTAGTAGCCGACGAAGTGGCTGGCCCGCAGCTCGTTGCCGGACAGCCCGACGACCGCGATCGTCCGCGCGCCGTGCAGCACCCGCTGGATCGTCAGAGGATCCTGGAAGGGGGACGTCATCACGCACCTGCCTTGACGTTGGCGAAGCCCTGCTCCAGGTCCCAGATCAGGTCGTCGACCGACTCGGTGCCGACCGACAGCCGCACCGTGCCCGGCGCGACCCCGGCCGCGCGCAGCTCGTCGTCGCTGAGCTGGCGGTGCGTGGTGCTCGCCGGGTGGATGATGAGGCTCTTCGCGTCGCCGACGTTGGCCAGGTGCGACCACAGCTGCACGCCACGGATCAGGTCCTGCCCGCCCTCGCGGCCGCCGGCGCACTCGAAGGAGAACACCGCGCCGGCGCCCAGCGGCAGGTACTTGTCCACCAGCGGACGGTACCGGCTGCCGGGCAGCCCGGGGTAGGTGACGTTCGCGGCCAGGTCGTGCGCCTCCAGGAACGCAGCGATCCGTCGGGCGTTGGCGACGTGCCGGTCCATCCGCAGCGACAGCGTCTCCAGGCCCTGCAGGAACAGGAACGCGTTGAACGGCGACAGCGCCGCACCCAGGTCGCGCAGCGTCTCCGCGCGCAGCTTCATGAGGTACCCGTAGGTGCCGAACGTCTCGTGGAACTGCAGTCCGTGATACGCCGGCGACGGGTCCGCGACGACGGGGAAGCGCCCGTTGGACCAGTTGAACGTGCCGGCCTCGACCACGACGCCGCCGATGCTGGTGCCGTGCCCGCCGATGAACTTCGTCGCCGAGTGGATGACGATGTCGGCGCCCCACTCGATCGGGCGGCACAGGTACGGCGTGGCGAACGTGTTGTCGACGATCAGCGGCAGGTCGTGCTCGTGCGCTATGCGGGCAATGGCCTCGATGTCCAGGACGTTGCCCGACGGGTTGCCGATCGTCTCGCCGAAGAACGCCTTGGTGTTGTCCCGGACGGCCTTCGCCCACGCGTCGGTGTCGTCCGGGTCGACCCAGGTCACCTCGACGCTCATCTTGCGCAGCAGGTGCTTGAACTGGTTGACGGTCCCGCCGTACAGCGCGGACGACGACACCACGTGGTCGCCGGGCTGCAACAGGGTGAACAGCGCCGCCGCCTGCGCCGCGATCCCGCTGGCGAACGCGACCGCCCCGCTGCCGCCCTCGAGGTTCGCGACCCGCTCCTCGAAGACCGCGACGGTCGGGTTCATGATGCGGCTGTACGTGTTGCCGTACTCCTGCAGGTTGAAGTACGCGGCGGCGGACTCCGGGTCCTCGAAGACATAGCTGGTCGTCTGGAAGATCGGCACGGCCCGCGCGCCCGTGTTGGGGTCGGGGCGCTGCCCGGCGTGCAGCTGCCGGGTCTCGAACCCGAACTCGCGGGCCTCCTCGGCCCGCAGGGGCTTGTCGGTCACGGTGCCTCTTCCAGGTTCAGAAATGCGCGGATCAGGGGCGTCTGCCGGGCTTCCTCCAGCAGGAAGCAGTCATGCCCGTACGGCGCGTCGATGACGTGCAGCTCGACGGGCTTGCCCGTGCTTTCCAGGGCGTCGTGGATCTCCTGCGAGGCCTGCGGCGGGTACAGCCAGTCGGATGTGAACGCGATCAGCAGCGTCCGGGCCCGCACGTGTTCCAGCGCCCGCTCCAGGGATCCCTCGCCGTGCTGGCGGGCCAGGTCGAAGTAGGTCAGGGCGCGCGAGGTGTAGAGGTACGTGTTGGCGTCGAACCGGCGCACGAACGTCTCCGCCTGGTGCCGCAGGTAGCTCTCCACCTGGAACTCGGCGTCGGTGATCGTGTAGCGGACGTCGTCGGAGGACTGCAGCCGCCGGCCGAACTTGTCGCCCATCGACGCCTGCGACAGGTAGGTGACGTGACCGACCATCCGCGCCACGCCCATGCCCGCGTCGGGCTTCCGGCCGGTGCCGTAGTACTGCCCGCCCTGCCAGTCCGGGTCGCGCATGATCGAGTCGCGGGCGATCGCATTCCACGACAGGCCCTGCGGGTGCAGCGCGTGCGTGCTGGCGATCATCACGACCGCGTCGACCTGGTCGGGGTAGAGCACCGCCCACTGCAGGGCCTGCATCCCGCCGAGGGACCCTCCGGCGACCGCGGCCAGCCGCTCGATGCCGAGCACGTCGAGGAGTGCGCGCTCGGTCCGTACCATGTCAGCGACGGTGATCACGGGGAAGTCGGCGCCGAACGGCCGGCCCGTCTCGGGGTCGATCGACGAGGGGCCGGTGGTGCCCGCGCAGCCGCCGAGCAGGTTCGTCGACACGACGAAGAACCGGTCGGTGTCGAACGCCTTGCCCGGGCCGATCATCCCGTCCCACCAGCCGAGACCCTTGCCGGCCGAGCCGTCGCGGTCCTCGGCGCCGAAGCCGTCGCGGGTGCTCTCCCTCGGCCTGCTGGACTCCCCCGCGGCGTGTGCGTCGCCGCTCAGCGCGTGGCAGACGAGGATCACGTTGTCCCGTTGCGCGCTCAGCGTCCCGTACGTCTCGTATGCGACACGAACTCGGGACAGCTCCCGGCCGCAGTCGAGCTGGACCGGTCCGGGCAGGTCGGCATACTGGGTCTCGACGACGCCGACCGAGCCGGCCGCGCGGGTCGAGGCTGAACTCATGGTGGCGATCATAGCCGTCGCCGCGAAGCCGATGTACTGTCAACCATCCCGATGGGGAATATGGCTGTTTGAAGGGAGCGTCATCCGATGACCACGGTTGAGAACGGCGTCAACGTGCAGGCCCTGCTCGAGGCGCGCACCGCGCTGCAGAGCGCGCCCGAGGCCGCGCAGTTCACCTGGCGGGCGACTTCGAAGTGGGACCACGGCGTGCACAGCACCACGCGGGTCCAGCAGTTCTATGGCCTCGGCCAGGAGCAGAGCCACAAGAACGAGTCGGTGTTCGACGCCGACCACCCCGCCGTCTTCGCCGCCGAGGACAACGGCATCACCCCGATCGAGTACCTGCTCGTCGGCCTCGCCGGCTGCCTCACCGCGGGCGTGGCGTCGGTCGCGCAGAACCGCGGCATCCAGCTGCGCTCCGTCGACGCCGTCGTCGAGGGCAAGCACGACATCCGCGGCATCCTCGGCGCCGACGCCGACGTCCGCAACGGCTTCAACGACATCAAGGTGACCTTCACCATCGACGCCGACGCGTCGAAGGAGGACATCCAGGCGCTCGTCGCACAGTCGCAGAAGCGGTCCGCGGTGTTCGACGCGCTGACCAACCCCACCGACGTCACGGTCGAAGTGGCCTGAGGTCTCCACGTTGAACGTCACCACCGTCGTCATCGGCGCAGGGCACGCCGGCCTCGCCGCCAGTCACTTCCTCCGCGAGCGGTCCATCGACCACGTCGTGCTGGAGCGCGGCGAGGTCGCCAACTCGTGGCGCCGCGAGCGGTGGGACTCCCTGCGGCTGCTGACGCCCAACTGGCTGACCCGCCTGCCCGGGTCCGCCTACGACGGCGCCGACCCCGACGGGTACATGACGATGGGCGAAGTGGTCGACTTCATCGAGCGCTTCGCCACCGTCACCGCCGCTCCCGTCCGCACCGGCACCACGGTGACCGCGGTGCGGCGGGTCGACGACGGCTATCACGTGGTCACCGACCAGGGCCTGTTCCGCTGCCGGACCGTGGTCATCGCGAGCGGCGCCTGCAACCGGCCCGTGGTGCCGGCGCTCGCCTCGGCGGTCCCCGGTGACGTCGAGCAGTTCACGCCCTTCGACTATTCCGGGCCGTCCAAGCTCCCGGACGGCGGGGTCCTGGTCGTCGGCGCCTCGGCGACCGGCGTGCAGCTCGCCGCCGAGCTGCAGCGCTCCGGCCGGCCCGTGACCCTCGCCGTCGGGGAGCACACGCGGCTGCCCCGCACGTACCGCGACCGCGACATCCTCTGGTGGATGGACGCCTCCGGGGTGTGGGACCAGCGCCACGACGAGATCGACGACCTCACCCGCGCCCGCCGGCTGCCGTCGCCGCAGCTCGCCGGCACACCGGACCGCTCGACGCTGGACCTCAACGCCCTCACCGACCTCGGCGTCCAGCTCGTCGGCCGCTGGGCCGGGCTCCGCGACGGCCGCGCGCTGTTCTCCGGCGGCCTGCGCAACGTGTTCGCCCTCGCCGACCTCAAGCAGCAGCGCCTGCTGCGGGGGTTCGACGCCTTCGCCGGCCTCCCGCCGATCGAGCCGTTGCCCCCGACCCGGGTGCCGGCCACCTCCCGGTTGCACCTCGACCTCACCTCCGGCGAGATCCGCAGCGTCGTGTGGGCGACCGGCTTCCGTCCCGTGTACGACTGGCTCGACGTCCCCGTCCTCGACCCCAAGGGCAACCTGGACCACGACGGCGGCGTCCTGCCCAGCCCCGGCCTCTACGCCCTCGGCCTGCCGGTCCTGCGCCGCCGCAAGTCGACCTTCATCCACGGCATCGAGGACGACGCCCGCTTCGTCGTCTCCCACCTCGCCGCCCACCTGGCGGCGCGCGCCTGATTGAATGGGTCCAGCATCGCGTGCCGGTGACGGTCTGCGTCAGGCATGGAGGTGCGGGACCGAAGGGCAGCCATTCCATGGCACCCCAGCACGGCGACCGGGCGGTCGCGTTCAGCCTCCAGCTCAAGCAGGCACACCAGGAGCTGCGGCGGCAGCTCGCCACCCTCAGGGCCGGCTCCCCCGGCACGCTCACCACGCACTGCCTCGCGTTCTGCGCCGCGGTGACCGCGCATCACCAGGGCGAGGACGCCGGCATGTTCGCCGACCTGCTGCGGACGCGCCCCGACCTCGAGGGCACCGTCGCCAAGCTCGTCGAGGACCACGAGATGATCGCGTGGATCCTGACCCGCATCACCGACCTCCTGCGGGGCCCCTCGACGGATTCGCTCGCCGGCGAGCTGGACGGCCTGGCGGCGATCCTCGAGTCGCACTTCCGGTTCGAGGAGCGCACGATCAGCGCCGCCCTCGACGCCACCCCGGACACCGGCTGGTCGGCCGGCGTCTTCGAGTTCCGCGACGCTACCGGCGGGCCGCCGTCCTGACCGCCAGGGCATCGGCCGCACGCTCATGAAGCTCGGCGAGCAGGCCCTGCCGTCGACCGGCGGCGGCGAACGCACCGTCGTCATCGTCATGTCCGACGTGTACGAGCACCCGGCACCACGGTCGGCGAGGTCGCCGCCCGGACCGGCCTCCCCCAGAGCGCGGTCTCGGGCGCCGTGGCCCGCCTGCGCGAGGCGGGCTCCGTGCTCGCCGAGCCGGACCCCGCCGACCGCCGCCGCCAGCTCCTCGCCCGCAACCCCACCCCCACCGCCCGCCAGCGCGAGGTCGCCGCCATCGACATCGCCCCGACGGTCGCCGCCGCCCTCAGCACCGACGAGCCGGCGGCCCTCAACGAGGTCCTGACCGCCCTGGAAACCGTCGCCCGCCACCTCCGCCCGCACCGCTGACCGCTGGCTACGCCCATCCCACCTGGACGAGGATCTCCGTGGCGATCGCAGCGGGGGCGCGGTCGTTCGTGACCGTGAAGTCCTCGACGGCGGTCGCGACCGGTGGCCGGTCCAGCGCCTGCAGGTGTTGTTCGAGCTTCGGCCCGGCGTCTCGTCGGTACAGGCGGTCGCGGACGGTGTCGACATCTGCGGTCAACCTGACCACGCGGACGTCACAGCCCGCGAGGCTCGCCTCGAACCGTTCCCGCTGGGCCACGCTGTCGATGACGGCCGCGACGACGACGAACCGCGCCCCGGCGGCCCTGAAGTTCGCCCACACCGAGGCCAGGTTGGCGCACTTGAGCTCGTCATAGCCTCCCGCACGCGGCCCGAACTGCGCCAACAGGTCCGTGTCGACGACCGCCGTGACGTGGCCGGCGGTGGTCAGCACCCGTCCGACCGCGTCCGCCACGGTCGACTTCCCCACCCCGGCGACGCCGGTGAGCAGCAAGGCCCGGCAGTCAGGCGGCCGATCGGCCGCCGCGTCCGGCCGCAGCGGGAACCAGTAGCTGACCGTGGGACCTTGCGCGGCAAGACCACCGCCCAGCGACTCGTACAGCGCCCGGGCCGGGGCATTCGCCTCACCCGTCGTCAAGAACATCCTGCTGGCACCGGCCCGCGCGCCGTCCGCCATGAACGCCCGCAGCAACGCCCTGCCGACTCCCCGCCGGCGGTGCTGCCGCGCCACCTCCAGCCGATGCAGGTACAGCATCGAGGACGCATCCGGCCGGACCAGGTGATAGCCCCAGCACCAACCGAAGATCTCCGCACCGTCAGAAGCCACGAAGGCCAACGCGCCTGGACTGCCCAGAAACGCCCCGCCCCCACCCGGCACCACCCCGAACTCGGCCATCGCCCGATCGAAGAGCCGAACGTCGGCCACCCCCACTCGACTGATCACACGCCATTGTGCCCCTCGGTCAGCCAAGATCCTGAATCTCTTCCTGCAGGTTGCCCCGGTGCTGTGCTCGCACTGTGGGCCCGGCATCGCTATGACACATAGCGACCAGGCCGTCGAGAACCAGCCCTCGTCCGCCACCGCGAACGCAAGCCCCACAGCTGCCCCACCGCGCTGCGTTGTGTGGAGATGCGGTGAAGCATGTGCCGGACGACCCGCGATCGACGTCCAGGCCCATCCGGAGGACTTCTGGGTACATTGATCGAGGTCTGACGCCGCCGCAGCCCGCCGGGGATCGCCACGAGCTCGGTCCGCGACGTGCCGCGTAGCCGGGGGCTGCCGTCGCGTCCCCAGTCAGGGTCGCGTCAGGTCAAGGCGACGTCACGGGCGTGCCGGTCTCCGTCATGGATGCGTTCGGCGGCGGTGCCGTTGTGTCTCAGGACAGCGCCCGGAACGCCTCCCGCGGTGATGGTGGCTTGGACGAGCACGTGGCAGGTGTCGTCAGTGAGGGCCTCCTTCGGGGGCGCGGGTCAGGCGGGTGCGGAGGCCGTCGGCCTCGGGCATGCCGAGCTCGGTGAACAGCGCGACCGCCTTCTCGTGGTGCGCGCGGGCGTTGGACAGGTCGTGCAGGGCCTCGTGGGCGTCGCCGAGGCCGAGATGGGCGCGGGCCTCCTGGTCGCGGGCGGCGGCGATCGTCGCGACGGCGAGGGCGGCCGCGTGGTGGGTGAGGGCGGTGGACGGGTCGCCGAACGCCATGGCGGCCTCGCCGAGGCCGTTGCGCGCCCAGGACTCGCCGAGGCGGTCGCGGCCGTCGAGGAACAGCTCCAGGGCCTGGCGGTGGTGTGCGGCGGCCTGCTCCGCCCGGCCGAGCCGGTGCTCGACGATGCCCAGGTCGGTCAGCGCGGCGGCCACCCCCAGGAGGATGCCGAGCTGCTCATACAGCACGAGCGCCCGCTGCTGGTGCGCCTCGGCGGGACGGTAGCGGCCCAGGCGCTCCTCGACGAGGCCGAGGTTGTTGAGGGCGCGGGCCTCACCGGTGCGGTCGCCGGCCTGCTCGAACAGGTGCAGCGAGCGCTCGAACCTGGCGGCGGCGGCCTCGAGCCGGTGCCGCTGGCCCTCGGCCAGGCCCTGCCCGAGGGCGGCGCGGGCCTGGCCGGCGAGGTCGCCGAGGTCGGCGAACAGAGCCTCCGCCCGGTCGAACTGCGCCGTGGCGGTGGCGGGCCGGCCCTGCCGCAGCAGCGCCAGGCCGAGGGCGTCGCGGGCCGCCGCCTCCCGCGCCCGGTCGCCGAGCGCCGCGTCGGCGGCGAGACCGTGCACCGTCACCGCGTCGGCGGGCGGGCCGTCGACGAGATAGCGCGCCAGGATCGCCGCCAGGTCGACGGTGTGCGCCGGGTGCCCGCTCGTGGCGGACTCGGCGACGATCGCGAGCAACGCCGCCCGCTCGGCCTCCAGCCAGGCGTGGGCCGCGTCCCGGTCGCCCGGCGGCAGGACCGGCGACGCGGCCGCCGGCATCTGCGCACGCGGAAACAGCGTGGCGACGGCGCTCGCCGCGGTCGCGCGGTAGAAGTCGAACATCCGCCGGCGGGCCTCGCCCGGCTGCTCGGCATGTGCGCCCGCATACGCCCGCAGCAGGTCATGCATGCCGTAGCGGCCCGGACCGGTCCGGTGCGCGAGGTGTGCCCGGACGAGCAGCGCCAGGGCATCGCGCGTCTCCGCCAGGCCGGCACCGGTCAGGCTCGCGGCGGCGTGCGCGTCGAAGTCCGGCCCAGGATGCAGCCCCAGCAGGCCGAACGCCCGCGCGACCGGCTGCGGCAGGTGCCGCACCGACCACGACAGGACCGCCGGCACCGACGCCCGCGGGTCCTCACCGGCGGCGAGCACGGCGAGCCGGCGCCGCTGGTCCTGCAGCTCGTCGACCAGGTCCGCCAGCGTCACCTCGGGGCGCGCCGCGATCAGCTCGGCCGCGACCCGCAGCGCCAGCGGCAGCCGCGCGCACTGCTCGGCGAGGGTGGCGACGGCGTCGGGCGCGGACCGGGCCCGCGCCCCGATCAGCCGCCGCAGCAGGACCTCCGCGTCGCCGGCGGTCAGCAGGTCGACCTCGACCCGCCGGGCGCCGTCGACGGCGACGAGCCCCGGCAGCGTGTCGCGGCTCGTCACCAGCACCGTGCACGACGCGGTGCCGGGCAGCAGCGGCCGGACCTGCTCGGCCGACGACGCGTTGTCCAGCAGGAGCAGCAGCGGGCGGTCGGCCACCTCGGTGCGGAACCGGGCGGCCCGGTCGTCCTCGTCGACCGGCACGTCCTCGGCGGCGACCCCCAGCGCCGTCAGGAACCTGGTGAGGGCGTCGCCGGCGGCCATCGGCCGGGCCGGGTCATAGCCGCGGAGGTTCACATACAGCTGCCCGCCGGGGAACCGGTCGCGGACGTGGTGCGCCCACCGCACCGCGAGAGCCGTCTTGCCGACGCCCGCCGGCCCGGTCACGACCGCGACGAACACCGCCGTCGGCTGGTCGGCGGCCGCGACCGCCAGCGCGTCGAGGGCGGCCAGCTGCGCCTCCCTGCCGGTGAACGCCGACACGTCCGGCGGCAGCTGCGCCGGCACCCGACCGGAACCCGCCCGGCCGCCCGCGGGCGGCTGGGCGGCGACCCCGGCCGCGCAGCGGCGGAAGTCCTCGGCGTCGGCGCCGGTCAGGCCGAACACCTGCGCCAGCAGCCGCACCGTCGGCGGCCGCGGCACCCCGATCCGGCCGCCCTCCAGCTTGACGATGCTGCGGACGCTCAGGCCGGCCTTCGTGGCCAGCTCCTCCTGCGTGAGCCCCAGACGCTGCCGGTGAGCACGCACGAGCGCTCCGAACGCCCCGTCGACCTCGACCATCGCCATCCCCAGACCGCGTGTTCTGCCGCTGCCGCCACCCTATGCCTCCGGTACGACAAGTTCCGACCAAGTTCCGGTCAACGTCCTGGAGGTCCGGCCACCCGTCGGCGACGATGAATCCAGTGAAGGACGGCACCGGTGACACGAGGGCACCGGTGCCGTCCTTCCTTTGTGCGATGGTTCAGGTGACGGCGTACAGCTCCGCGAGCACCTCCGACAGGGCGGCCGCGTCGCAGCGCCCCATCGGGATGCGGCGCGCGACCTGCCAGTGGTCCGACCACGAGTCGTCGGCCCAGATCTCGGTGACGCGCTGCTCGCGGACGGCGGTGACGGCCGACGTCTCCACCCCCGGGTCCAGCTCGACCAGCATCGTCAGGCCGCCGGGCAGCCGGTGGGCGAGCTGCGTGTGCAGCCGCTGCTGCCGGTGGTATCCGTTGCCCTGCCACCGGGCGCTGCCCAACAGGTGCGCGATCCGGTCCGCCGGCACCGGTCCGAACCCGGTCAGGCCCGTCATGTCGCGTTGCGCCTCGGTGAGCGCCATCGCCGGGCGGTACAGCTGCGGAAACGGCTGCAAGATCTCGTAGTCGGTGAACACCTGCACCCAGCCGGCCAGGTCCCCGCCGAGGTCGGCCGGGTGCACGACGCCGAGCCACGCGTCGCCGCCGACGGTCACCGTCGCGTCGTGGCGGTCGGTGAAGCTGCCGTCCTCCGCGATGCGCAGCGCCCGGACCAGGTGGTCGCGCGGCCCGTACTCGCCCCACAGCAGCCGCCGCGCGACCGGCCCCAGCACCGGGTGCGGCAGGACGACCGCCGGGAGGTCGCGGGCCGGTCGGAACCGGCGCGCGAGCATGTCCCGTTCCAGGCGTGCGACCTGCGCCGCCGCGGCCGACCGCAGGTCCTTCTTCAGCCGCAGGAACTGTTGGTACGCCGCAGGGTTCGTGTCCTTGACGCCCGGCTTCGGCGGCCGGGCGAGGCGCCGCCCGTCGGCGTCGGCGACGAACGCCGTGAGCTGCCCGTCGACGCCCACCGTGAACGCGCGCGGCCCATAGTCGAGGGTGACGCCGGTGTCCAGCCCGTGCGCCGGCGCCAGCCGGTCCGCCAGCTGCGTGACGGTCATCCCGCGCCGCTCGGCGGCCTGCGCCAGGTAGTCGCCGGTCCGGTCGTTCGTCGGCCCGGCCGACAACCGTTCCTCCACCGCCAGCAGATGCCGAAGCGACACGTCGGTGCCGGCGGTGGCCAGCACCGCGAGCCCCTCGACCGACCGCTCCCACCGGCCGCCCTGCGACCACGACCGCCGCAGCGGCGCGAGCATGTCCATTGTGGAGTCGTCGCCGACGTGGGCCTGCGCCGGCACGACCCACGCCTCCGCCGGCGGCATCCCGTCCGCCACCCACGCCGTCAGCAGCGCCCGGCCGAACTCCGCCAGACTCCCCCGGTCACAGTCGTCGATCAGCGCACGTGTTTGCGGATCCGGCAGGTGTACGAGCGGCTGCCGCGCCTTCGACGACTCCACACCCGACGTGGGACGGTCCCGCCGCGGGGCCGGATCACCGGGCGGCGGCTCGGGCGGATCCGCCAGCCGCGCCCGGGTCAGCCCGTCGACCAGCCGCGCGACCTCATCCAGCGGCATCGTCCCGCCACCGGCCAGGCTGATCTCCGGCAGCCGCTCCGGCAGCGTCCACCCCGGCCGCTTCCCTCTCCGCGCCGCCCGCGGCGCCGGTTGCTCGAGTCCGGCGGCGACCAGGTCGGCGACGTCCGGCCCGTACTCCGCGGCGGCCTCGGCGATCGTCGGCCCGTGACCGATCGAGGCCAGGAACCGCAGCCCCTCCTCGGCGTGCTGCCGCTCCCTGGCGGAGCGTCCCGCCGCGGCCGGGATCAACGCCCGCGCCGCGGTCCCGGCGTGCCGGCCCAGCCACAGCCGCGCCCACAGCCGCGCGGACCCGAGGTGCCGCAGCCACCCGGCCACCAGCGTGGCCACCTCCGGCGCCCGGAACGGCAGCAGCAGCACCCCCAGCTCGTCCGCGTGCTCCTTCGCCTCGCCGCGCACGAACGGCAGCGCGTCCAGCTCGAACCGCGCCACGAGCACCCGGCACAGATCGACCCGCTGCCGGTGCCGCAGCGTCACCAGCTTGCCGAGCAGCGCCCGCGCCGGCACCTCCGGCCCCTTCGCGAACAACCACACGACCTGCGGCGGAGTCAGGTCGGAGACCCGGTCCGCGCCGGCCGCCACCGCACCCCAGTCGGGCCGCTCAAGGCCGTGCTCGAGCGCCGCGGCCCGCGACCACCACAGGTCCCGCTCCCCGTCCTCCCACGCCATGCCGGCGGGCTCCTTGCACACCAGCCCCTCGACCACGACCCGCCCTGCCGCCATCGCCCGGCCTCCCCGCTCGTCCCACCGGCGGCATGCCCCTCCCGCCCGGCCCGGTCCGGCGACCGTACCGGATCGCTATGTTCCCTCCGGGATCGAGCCGACCCGGGTGAGGTCAGTGGGCGGACGTCGTCGGAGGTGCCGGCCGGGGCTTGGGGAGGCGTTCCTCGAGCGTCGCGCGGAGGTCGTCGGGCAGGCCTTCGATCGCGAGCAGGCCGGGCAGCAGCGCTGTCTCGGTCATGTACGCGCGGAACGCCTGCGCGATCGTCACCCCGTGCGACGGGCGGTCCAGGACGGTCACCGGGTCGCCGGCCCACACCTCGCCCGGCTCCACCACGCGCAGGTACGCACCGGGGCGGACCGACCGGGTGAACGTCTTCAACCAGCGCGGCTCGCCCATCTTGTGCTGGAACGTGGAGCAGGGAATCCGGCCGAACGTCGGCTGCAGGACCAGCCGCGGGCCGATCCGCCACAGCTCGCCGATGACGGCGCCGTTGACGTCGACGCCCTCCGTGGTCAGGTTCTCGCCGAAGAGCCCGTTGGCGAGCCGGCGGGTCAACCGGGCCTGCCACCAGTCGTAGTCTTCCCGGGCGTACGCGTACACCGCCTGGTCGTCGCCGCCGTGGTTCTGGATGTCGTAGATCTGGTCGCCGACCAGGCCGGTGTGCAGGCCGGTCGTCTTGGGCCCCGGCGCGCGCACGGTCACCAGGTGGTCGACCGGCTGCTTGTTGATGCCGGTGAGACCACCCTTGGCCGGGTTCGGCTCCGGCACCGCGAGGTTGACCGAGAGAATCCTGCTCACGCCCAGCAACCTATCGACCCCGGCCACCATCCGCCGCCCAATTTCCGCCCACGAAGCGCCGGCCCACCCGCAACCACCAAGCGGTGCCGGCGGCAGTGGCTGCCCACACGGCGCCGGCATCGCAGTGGTTGAGATGGCAGGAGATCAGGACGTGGTCAGGGTCCGATGCAGGCGTTTCGCCTCGACGACGAGGCGGGTCGAGCCCTTGCGTGCGGCCAGGTCCGCGAGGCCCGGCACCTCACCCCGGCTGCCCGACGCCGCCGCAGCGGTCGAGGCGAGCGTCAGCAGGTCCGGCAGTCCGCGCGGCGTGACGTGCGCCTTGCCGTCCGCGCCTCCCCCGCCGCCCCGGACAGCCGCCCCCGACGCCGCAGTCGCCCCAGCCGAGCTGGAAGCCCCAACAGAGCTGGAAGCCCCAGCCGAGCCGGAAGGCGCCGCCGAGCCGGAAGGCGCCGCCGAGCCGGAAGGCGCCGCCGAGCCGGAAGGCGCCGCCGAGCCGGAAGCCGTGGCAGAGGCGGAAGCCCCAGCCGAGCCGATGGCCGCGGCCAGGTCCCTTGCGGCGGCCCTGACGGCGGCTCTGGTGAGGGGTGCGGCGGACGCCGGCGGGGTGATGGCGGGACCCGGCGCGGGCCTGCTGGTCTCCGCCGGCAGCAGGCCGCCGAGCGCGCCCGACGCGATCCGCCACGTCAGCGCCGGGGCGATGCGGCCCGCCTCCTCCAGCTGGGTGACGACACGGCTCAGGACGATCAGCTTGGTGTCGGCCATGCGGGCCAGCTGGGCGCCGAGCTCGCCGCCGTCGAAGTCATCGGCGCCGCCGAGCGCCATGAGCGCGTCGAGCGCGGCGATGCGCTCGTCGGCCTGGGTGGCGGCGAGGCCGTAGGCGACGGCGGTGAGGGTCGCGGGGCCGACCGGGCCGGCGAGGTCCGCGAGCAGCGGCAGCAGCTGGACATTGCCGCGGCCGGAGTCGAGGTCGGCGGCGCCGGCGACGAGGGGCAGCAGGCACGCGGCGACGATCTCCCGCTGCGACGGCAGCACCGCCGGCCACAGCGCGGCCAGGCCGAGGCCGTCGCTGCTGTCGGCGTTGACGACCGGGGGTGCCGCGAGCTCGGTCAGCCAGTAGGGGTCCAGACCGGACCGGTCCGGCGACGAGGTGGCGTAGAAGCGCGACTCGGGCAGCCATTCGAGATAGCGGCCCCGCTCGGCGCGCTGGCGGTGCACCCGGACCACCCGGACGTCCGGCCGGCCGGCGCCGCCGGTCTCCAGCCACTCGACGAGGGTCCGGCCGGCGTCCGAGGTCAGGGTCCGGGCCTGCCGCAGCGCGTCGGGGTCGGCGCCGGCGGGCAGCCGGTACAGCGCCTGGCGCAGGTCACGCTTCCACGGCTGCCAGCCCTCCCGCTCGGCCCGCGCGAGCCGCTCGACCAGCGCGGCGGGGTCGAGCAGCCCGTTGACCAGGGTGGGTGTCGCGACCAGGGACGGGACCGGGTCGGTGGACAGCCGCATGACGATCTCGGCCAGCCGGATCGTCAGGACGCCCTGCAGCTTGGCGTAGGAGTTGCCGAGGCGGAAATCGGCGGGGGTGCCCTTCAGCGCGCGGGCCGCGTCGTCGAGGACAAACGGCAGCCCGGCGGCCTTGTTGAGCACCGCGGTGAACATCGCGACCGTGCGCCGGTGGCCCTCGGAGCCCCACCAGCCGTCGCCGATCCGGTTGTGGGCCCGCTGCATCACCGGGGCGATCGCGGCGCGCAGCCCGACGGGGTCGGCGGCGTGCATGCGGACAACCGCCGCGAGGACCCGCTCGAACGGCACAGTCTGCCAGTCGGTCTGGTCGAGCGCGGCGATCTCCTCCGCCAGCTCGTCGGGGGTGGCGATCGGCTCGGGCATGTCGGCGGCGCCGACCGGCGCGGTCAGCAGGTCCGGCTCGGGCGGGACGACCTGCACGTCGGTGACCCCGGGCGCCGCGTGCTTCGCCAGGAACGCCGCCGCGCGGTCGCGGGCCTGGACGTCGGGGTGGTCCGCGGCGACGGCGACGACCTCGGCGATCTCGGCGACGCGGGCGGGGTGCCGCTTCGCGAGCTTCTCCAGCCAGATCAGCTGCGCCTTGACGAGGCCCTTCTCGCTGCGGGTGAGGACGGTGCGGGACGCGTCGAGCAGCGACTCCAGCTCCACGCCGCCGGCCGCCTCCGCGGTCTTCAGCACCTTCTGCGCCATCGTCGCCACCGAGCCCATGGCGTCGGTGAGCAGCTTCAGGTAGATCGTGGTGCGCTCGGCGACCTCGGCCTCCGTCGGGGCGAGCTTGTCGTGGAAGCTGACGAAGGCGTGCAGCACCGCCTTGGGGCGGCCGGCGAGCAGGGCGTCCAGGCAGCGGTCGAGGATGTCGGCACGCGGGAACCGGCCCTCCTCGACGAGGGTGGCGGCGGCGAAGAGGATGCCGGGCCATGTGACCCACTTGCCGGTGTCCGGGTCGTGGCCGCCGATGGTGGCGGCGATCCCGTCGCGCTCGAACGCGTGCGGCAGCAGCGCGTCGGTGAACGGGCTGCCCCGCAACTTGTCCAGCACGGCCTTGTCCCGCTCCGCCACCTGCAGCGACAGCAGCCAGCCGTCGACGAACCGTTCGCCGGTCGGGACCGGCACGCCGGTGGCGACGACCAGGTCCGCGACGAGGCTCCACGAGCGCAGCGACCCGCCGTCGCGTGGCAGCTTGCCGGCCAGCCTGGTCGCGAGGTCACCGAGCCACGGCACGCCACGGTCGGCGGCGGCGCGCAGCACCGGCTGCGGCTGGATGGCCGACCAGGGCCAGCCGCGCCGGGCGATCACGGTGACGGCCTTCGCGGCCGTCGACGCGCATCCGACGGCGGCGACCGCATAGGCGGTGGCCTGCTGCGGGTTGAACCAGGTGCCGGCGTCCCCGCGCAGCGCGACGAGCTTGTGGCCCAGCTCGGCGCGCTGGGTCTCGTCGAGGTCGCGCAGCGCCTCCACGGTGGCCGCGAAGTTGCCCTTCTGCAGCATGGCCAGCAGGTCGGGCCACTCGATCGGGCCGGAGCGGCGGCGGGTGAACAGGTTCACCGGGTCACCGCCGGGGCGACGGCACGGGCCAGCTCGGTGGCCAGGGCGTGCTTGCATGGGCCGCGTCCGCCACGGTACTTCGCCCACCACGGGCAGGTGCAGTGCAGCGCGTCGCCGGCCGCGCGGACCCGGTAGGTCTCCTCGCCGCTGCGCACGCTCGCCCCGGACCCGTCCAGCGTCACCGCGCCGGTCTCGACGAGCGCCCGGGCGCCGGCCAGCCGCGGGTTGTGCCGCTCGGCGCGCTGCGCGTCATAGGGCAGCACGCGGTGGAAATAGGCCGCCTCGGACACGTCGAAACCGACCTGGCCGGCGGTGCCGAGCTGGGTGAGCGCCGCCCTGACCCGCGCGGCCGGCATCGCGGCCTGCTCGGCGAGCGCGTCGACGTCGACCGTCGGGTCCCAGGCGAGCAGCGTCGCGATCAGCTCGGCGTCGTCGGTGACGTCGTCGCTGGCGAGCGCGGCGAGGACCGCGCCCTCGCCGGAGAAGCCGCGGCTCGGCTGCGGCGACAGCGTGAGCGACAGGCGCAGCTCGCCGGTGTCCAGCTCCCACGTGCTCGACACGGGCCCGCTGCCGGCGGTGACCGCCGGCCCATAGACCCGCAGGTGCTTGGCGAAGCGCAGGATCGGCTTCAGCGCGGCGAGGCGGGCCGGCCCGGGCAGGCAGACGGCGCCGGGCACCGGGCGGGACGTGAGCCGCAGCGAGCGGCCGGCGGGGACGGCCCACAGCACCGAGCGGTCGCCGCCCGACGGGAGCCGGCGCAGGAACGCGGTCGCCTCGGCCGCGGACAGCTCCGCCCGCGGGTCGAAGCCGGACGCGATGACCTGCACCTCGGCGAACCCGCGCAGCCAGCGCGACGGCAGCGGCACCTTCTTCTCCACCACCGCACCGTCCATCGTGGACACCGTGAGGTCGTCGGGGCCGACGCTGACGTGCAGCGGGTCGACGCCGGTCAGCCGCTGCAGCGCCTGCCGCAGTGGCGTGTTGACGTCGACGTTGGTGGTGCCGTGGTCGACGATCTCACCGTCGAGGCCGGTGGGCAGCACGTCGAGGCGGGCATAGACGCCGCAGCAGCCGGAGAACGACTCGAACCGCAGCCGGTCCCGGCTGCCGGTGACGACCGGGTCCAGGCTGGCCGGGCTCAGGGGCTGGAAATAGCGGGTGCGGGCCACCTCGGCGACCGCGAGCAGCCCGGCCGCCGCCGCGGCGGGCGTGGTCAGGAACCCGGTGAAGAACCGCGGATTGGCGGTGACGGCACGCTGCGCCACACCACCGGCGGTCTGCAGCTGCAGCCCTCCGTCGTGGAGTGCCGACGGGGCCAGATAGCTCAGCGACTGCACAGCGTTGCTCATGCCCGACAACGTAGCTCCCGGGTACGACATTTTTTCTGAAGGCGGGTCGTGGCCTAGGCTCGCGAGCGGCAGGCCGTAGTGCAGAGGTCGTCACACCACCTTGCGAAGTTGGAAGACGCCGGTTCGAATCCGGTCGGCCTGCCGCCTCAGACCCCGCGTGGAGGTAGCACCGCAGTGCGCAACGACCTGCCGCAGTGGCGCCGGATCAGGGCCGAGTCGCTGCCGCACGACGTCGTGGACGCGGCGGCCAGGGCCCGGGAGGCCGGTGACTGGCGGCGCGCCGCCGAGCTCGCCCGCTGTGACGTCGACATCGCTCCGGGGCACGAGAGCGACGACCTGCGGCACCTGAGCCTCGACCTGCTGTGGTGGCACCTGCCGAGGCACCGCGGCGGGATGAGCACGCTGCAGCCGATGGTGAGCGCGGTCCTGCCGCCGCGGGCCGGTGCGGACAGTGCTCCGCTGCTGAAGGTACGGCTGCCGAAATCGCCGACCGGGCCCCAGCGGCTGCTGCTGACCGTGACGACCCTGGCCGAGCTGGAGCACGAGCGCTGGTATGTCGCGCCCCGCTACACCTGGGACGTGCGCGAGGCCGCCGCCGTGCGCAAGGCGTGGGGCGGGTCCGCGGCCAGGATGCCGTTCCTCACGCCGGAGGGCGAAGCGCTGCCGGAGGACGCGATCGCCGCCGGTACCGACGAAGCCGCCACCACCGAGCGCATCCATCGGCGGATCGTCGCCGGCGACCTCGAAGGCGCGTGGCGCGAGTGCGGCATCGACGTGCGCGGGGTCGACCCCGAAGCCCTGCAACGGCCCTCGGCGCCGCCGACGCTGCCGGTCGGGGTCGCGGACGAGGCCAGAGCCGCCGCGGCCGCGTTCGGCGTGCAGCAGGTCGCCACCCTGTACGGCGCCTCGCTGACGCTGACCGTCGACGGGATGACCGCCGAGGCCCTTGATCTCAGCGAATACCTGGAGGTGCCGACCCGGATCCTGACCGGGTCCGTGCCGCCGGACCTGGCGCTCCTCGCGGCCGGACTGCAACGCCCCGCCGACCTGCACCCGCTCGTCCGCGAGGCGCTGTTCCCGGGGTCGGTGGCGGCCCACGGTGTTGCGAGACCCGACGCCGCCCAGACCACGGTGCGAGTGCGCTGCCAGGGCGGATGGCACCGGGTCGGTGTCGACGGCGGTGCGCTGCGCCTGCCCGACCACGACGAGGAGGAGCAGCTGCGCGAGCGGGTGCTGCGGTCCCTCGGCGGCGCCAGCACCGGCTGCTACGCCGTGCAGCAGACCTGGACGACCGGCGTCGGCCGGCTGCCGCACGGGCTCGCCGCGCAGCGCCGGCAGGTGAAGCACCGCATGCAGCACGGCGACACCGGCTGGCTGCTCGACGGCCTCGGCCGCGGCGTGATCGACCCGCAGATGCGCGACGCCAACGGCTGGTCGCTGCTGCACCTGGTGATGTGGGTCGACTGGGAGCGGGTGCTGCCGCTCCTGCTCGCCGCGGGCGTCCCCGTCGACGCCCGGGACCGCGTCGGCCGGACGCCGCTCTACCTCGCGGTGATGAACGGCGGCCCGCCGGAGCTGATGCGCCGCCTGCTCGCCGAGGGCGCCGACCCGCGCGCCGAGACGGTCCACGGCTCCTGGCCCGCGTACGTCGCCCGGTCGCGCCAGTACTGGCAGGACCTGTCGTTCCTGTTCGAGCCGGTCACGTAGCGGGCGGCTTGGACTTCAGCCCGCTGCCGCACAGCGGCGCCACGACCGTCCCTGCCGGCTCGACCTCGCCGGCCTCGACGGCCGCCCAGCAGACGGCGGACGTCGGCTCGACGTAGAGGCCGGAGCGGGCCAGGGCAGCGTGGGCGGCCCGCACCTGGTCGTCGGTCACGGTGACGACGGCGCCGCCGGTCGCACGGACGGCGGCGAGGATCTGCGCGCCGCGGGCGGGCCGGGCGATGGCGATCCCCTCGGCCACGGTCCCCTGCGTGTCGATGTCCGCCGGCACCGGCGACCCGCCGGCGAACGCGGCGGCCAGCGGCGCGCATCCGGCGGCCTGGACCGCGACGATGCGCGGGAACCGCTCGATGTGCCCCGCCTCGAGCAGCTCCGCGCAGGCGAGGTGGGCGCCGAGGACGAGGGTGCCGTTGCCGACCGGCAGCACGAGCGTGTCGGGCAGGCGGCCGCCGAGCTGCTCCCACACCTCGTAGACGTAGGTCTTGGTGCCGTGCACGAAGAACGGGTGATACACGTGGCTGGCGTAGAACACGCCCGGCTCGCCGGCGGCGAGCGCCGCGGCCCGGGCGGTGTCCTCGCGACTGCCGGGGATCTGGTGCACGGCCGCGCCGTAGGCCCGCAGCTGCCCGACCTTCCCGGCGGAGGTGTCGGCGGGCACGTAGACGTCGCAGGCGATCCCGGCGCGGGCGGCGTACGCGGCGACGGCGGTCCCCGCGTTGCCGCTGCTGTCGGCCATGAGCCGCGCGACGCCGAGCCGGGCAGCGAGCGCCACGAGCAGGACCGCGCCCCGGTCCTTGAACGACCCGGTCGGCATGAGGTGGTCGACCTTGAGCGTGACCCCGGGCCGCCCAGGCCGCCCGGGCGCACCGACCAGCGGCGTCATCCCCTCCCCCATGGTGATGTCGCCCGGCTCGGCGATCGGCAGAGCTTCCCGATACCGCCACAGGCTGGTGCCCCGCCCGGCGAGGTCGGCCAGGGACGGCGGGGCCGCGGCGAACCCGTCGAGGTCGAGCACGCCGTGGCACTTCGCGCACCGCCAGGCCAGGCTGCGCAGCGGTTCGGTGTGGCCGCACGCGCCGCAGCGCAGCGACAGGGATTCCAGCGTCACGCGCTCGATAGTAAACGTCCAAACTCTAGACGAACAGTCCAGGCGCGTGATGTGCGAGGCTGTGGGGAATCAGGGAGGGCAGCGCATTGGAGTACGCACGGCTGGGCCGGACCGGGCTGCGGGTGAGCCGGATCGGGCTGGGCTGCATGAGCTACGGCGTCGCCGCCGCGGGCATGCACCAGTGGACGCTGGACGAGGACGCCGCCGCCCCGTTCTTCCGCCAGGCCGTCGAGCTCGGCGTCACGTTCTGGGACACCGCCAACGTCTACCAGGGCGGCACGTCGGAGGAGTTCGTCGGCCGCGCGATCCGCCGGTTCGCGCGGCGCGAGGACATCGTGCTCGCCACCAAGGTCAGCGGGAAGATGCACGACGGGCCCGGCGGCAGCGGCCTGTCCCGCAAGGCCGTCCTGGAGCAGGTCGACGCGTCGCTCCGGCGGCTGGGCACCGACTACATCGACGTCTACTACATCCACCGCTTCGACCCCGAGACGCCGGCCGAGGAGACCATGGCCACGCTGCACACGCTGGTGCAGGCGGGCAAGGTCCGCTACCTCGGCGCCTCGTCGATGTGGGCCTGGCAGTTCGCCAAGCTCCAGCACGTCGCGGTGCTCGGCGGATGGACACCGTTCGCGGCGATGCAGGACCAGTACAACATCCTCAAACGTGAAGAAGAGCGGGACATGATCCCGATGTGCCTCGACCAGGGCGTCGGTCTCACACCGTATTCGCCGCTCGCGAAGGGCAGGGCGGCGCGGCCCTGGGGCGAGCGGACGGCGCGGTCCACGTCCGACGCC
Source organism: Dactylosporangium sp. NPDC050588 (assembly GCF_040654975.1). Taxonomy (NCBI): domain Bacteria; kingdom Bacillati; phylum Actinomycetota; class Actinomycetes; order Micromonosporales; family Micromonosporaceae; genus Dactylosporangium; species Dactylosporangium sp. NPDC050588. Next base: position 72,507 of record NZ_JBFAJA010000026.1, read on the forward strand.
GTCGCCCAGGCGTTCGACCGCGACGTCGACCGGCCGGTCGTCGACTCGATCCAGCGGGTCGCCGAGGCCCGCGAGGTGCCGATGGCGCAGGTCGCCCTGGCCTGGCTGCTGACCAGGCCGGTGGTCTCCTGCCCGATCGTGGGTGCGACGAAGCCGCACCACCTGCGCGACGCCGTGGCCGCCCTCACCCTCGAGCTCACCGCCGGCGAGCTCACCGAGCTCGAGGCCGCCTACACACCGCAGGACAACTTCTGGTGGTGAGCACGCCGGCGTCGGCCGGACCGGCGCCGAGGTCCGGACTTCTGGCGGATTCTGACACGTTGGTACCGTCTGACGGTGGATCTGGACACGCTCGACCGTCAGGTCGTGCACGCGCTGCAGGTCGACAGGCGGGCGCCGTTCAGCCGGATCGCGGCCTTGCTCGGCGCCTCGGACCGCACGATCGCCCGGCGGTACGGGCGGCTGCGCGAGGCCGGCGCGCTGCGGGTCGTGGGGCTGCCGGACGCCGCGACCCTCGGCCACGTCGACTGGCTGGTGCGGATGCGCTGCTCGCCCGACACCGCCGTGCCGGTGGCCGCGGCCCTCGCCCGGCGCGAGGACACGTCGTGGGTGACGCTGGTGTCCGGCGGCACCGAGATCACGTGCATCACCCGGACCCGGTCGCAGTCCGCGGACGGTGACCTCCTGCTGCAGAGGCTGCCCCGCACGCCACGGATCTCGGTCCTCAGCGCGCACTGCATGCTGCGCGGCGTGGCCGGCCTGCACGGCTACCACGCGGAGGCCATGATGTGGCTGACCGTCGCGCCGTCCGCCCTTTCGGCCACGACCCGGGCCCTCGCCACGCACCCGCAGATCGCGTGCGCCGCCGCGACCACGGGCCCGGCCAACATCGCGGCGTCGGTGATCTGCCGCGACCTGAACGAGCTCTACGAGTACATCGCCGGGGACATCGGCTCCCTCGACGGCGTGGCCTCGGTGGAGACCGCACCGGTCGTGCGCCGCGTCAAGGCCGGCGGCACCCTGCTGGTGACCTGACGCCCGCACCCTACATGTAACCCGCCCGCCCTCTGCGGTCCACGCCGCCCGACACATCGGCAACCTACGATGTCTCCACACGGCTGCGAGATGAGGTTCTGGCCATGCGGAGATCGCGGCGGATCGCGACGGTAATTGCCCTTACCCTGACCGCGGCCGGTGCCGCCGTGGTCATGACCTCGACCGCGGCGGTGGCCGCGGACCTTTCGGTGAGCCAGGCGCTCGCGGCGCAGGACGGCCGGTCGGCCTCCGTCGTCGGGTACGTCGTCGGGCAGCCGACCGCGACCAACACCGTGCTGCGGTCCGGGTTCACCGGCGACACGGCCCTCGCCCTCGCCGACTCCGCGAGCGAGACCGGCACCTCGCGGATGCTGTACGTGCAGATCACCGCCGCCTATCGGGCGCAGTTCGGGCTCCAGACGAACCCGTCGGTGATGGGCCGCCGGCTCGTCGTCGCCGGGCAGCTGACCGCGTACTTCTCCCACGGCGGCCTGAAGTCCCCGACCTCGGTGGCCTTCGCCGGCACCGTGCCCACCGGCAGCCCGACGAGCAGCCCGACCACCGGCCCGACCGGCCCCGTCGAGACCTACTACGCGGCCGCCGCGGGCAAGACCGGCACCGCGCTGCGCAACGCGCTGCACGGCATCATCAAGACGCAGACGAAGCTCACGTACGACCAGGTGTGGGACGCCCTGAAGGACACCGATCAGGACCCGAACAACAGCGCCAACGTCATCCTGCTCTACTCGGGCCGGTCACAGAGCAAGTCGACGAACGGCGGCGGCGCCAACGACTGGAACCGCGAGCACGTCTGGGCCAAGTCCCACGGCGACTTCGGTACCGCCACCGGCCCCGGCACGGACGTCCACCACCTGCGCCCCGAGGACGTGTCGGTCAACTCCGCCCGCGGCAACAAGGACTTCGACCTCGGCGGCTCGGCGGTCAGCGAGGCCCCCGGCTGCCTCACCGACAGCGACTCCTTCGAACCCCGCGCCGCCGTCAAGGGCGACGTCGCCCGCATGATCATGTACATGGCCATCCGCTACGAGGGCGACGACGGCTGGCCCAACCTGGAGATCAACAACTCGACCGCCAACGGCTCCGCCCCCTACATCGGCAAGCTGTCGGTCCTGCTCCAGTGGAACCAGCAGGACCCGCCCGACGCCTTCGAGCGCCGCCGCAACGACCGCATCTACGCCACCTGGCAGCACAATCGCAACCCCTTCATCGACCACCCGGAGTGGGCCGCCGCCATCTGGGGCTGACCCCGACGCGAACGGCCGGTCGCGGGCTGCGACCGGCCGTTCCGCACGCCGGCGCGAGCCCGGGTTTCAGCTCCGGGGGAAGAACTCCGTCTCGGGGCGCTGCATGTACTCCATCGCCGCGGTGAACGCCGGGTCGCCGAATCGTCGCTCCAGCTCCTCGGGCGTCACGTCCTCGATACGGGTCTGGATCCACCACACGTTGCCGAACGGGTCACGCACCCGCCCGACCACGTCCCCGAAGGCCAGGTGCGTGACCTCCGAGATGGACACGCCTCCGGCCTCGACCGCCCGCCGGTGTACGGCGCGGGCGTCCTCGACGTACAACCGGAGGAACGCGGGCGTCGCCGGCCAACTCGGATATCCGCCGTTCAGGCCAGCTTCCGTCCTGTACAGCCGCCCGATGCGCGCGCCCTCGCCGGCACCTATGCAACGGGGGCCGCCCTCGGGATGAGGACGGCCCCGTTCTTACAGCACGAGCGTTACGGCAGGAGCTTCCAGGGGCCCCACTGGTCGCCGGGGGCCTGGTTGCGGGTCCACCACTTGGCTTCGTACTTCTTGCCCTGGTAGAGGACCACGTCGCCGGTGGTGAAGATGCGCGAGGCGGTCCAGATCGCGGTGCCGTCGGGGGCGGTCGAGATCTGCTGCCACGGGCCGTAGGGGTCGCCCGGGGCCTGGTTCTTCGTCCACCAGGTCGCCTGCCAGACCGAGCCCTGGTAGAAGACCTTGTCGCCGGCGTTGTAGACCGTGGAGGCGGTCCACGCCGGGGCCGGCGGCGTCACCGGCGGGTTCAGGCCGATGACGACCGGGTCGTGGTCGGAGGCCGCGAACGGGTCGCCGCCGTTGAACAGCAGCGTGGCGTTGTAGTTGTACCGGCTGTACGCGTAGGCGACCGCCTCCTGCGCGTTGATCTGCCAGACGTCGGCGCCGGTGACCAGCGTGCGGGCGGCCGCGTTGGCCAGCACGTGGTCGAGGGAGCCCTGCAGGCCGTCGAAGGAGTACGTCGACTCGTTCGGGTCGAAGGCCGCACCGAGGTCGGTGTAGCCGGCGTCGTACAGGACGTGCATCGGGTCCTCGTGGGTGTACGAGTTGAGGTCGCCGACGAGGAAGATCCGGTCGGTGCCGACGCTCGTCGCGACCTGGTTGGCGAACGCGACGGTCTCCTCCGCCTCACGGACCCGCGTCGCGTTGAACGAGCCCTGGTTCTTCGCCGGCGAGGACGTGTCCTCGGCGTCGCCCGGGTACAGCGGGTCGCCGCTGCCCTTGGACTTCCAGTGGTTCGTGACGACGAGGAACGCGTCGGCGTCGGTCGCGCCGGCCTTCTTGAACGCCTGCGCGAGGGGCTCGCGGGCGATCGAGAACGGCTGGCCGGGGCCGGACGCGGTCGTGAGGATCACCGAGGTGCCGACGAGCGCGATGTCCGCCGGCTTGTAGATGAACGCGCTGCGGATCACGTCCTCTTGGGCGATCGGTGGCAGGACGGCCGGCGACGGCACGTACGCCCACACGGGGCCGCCGGCGGCGGCGTTGAGCGCGTCGACCAGCTGGGCGAGGGCGGCGTCGCGGGGCTTGCCGAACTTCGCCGAGTTCTCGACCTCTTCCAGCGACACGACGCTGGCGCCGAGCCGGTTGATGCCGGTCACGATCTTCGCCTGCTGCCGCTGGAAGCTGGCGTCGTTGGCGGCGCCGCGGACACCTGCCGCGTTGCCCGGCCCGACGCACTTGTCGACGGCGATGTGGGTGCCGGCCCGGTCGTCGAAGTAGCTGCAGGTGCCGAAGCCCTGCGCGACGTACGACTCGCCGGTCGTCGGGAAGTAGTTCTCGACGTTGAACGTCGCCAGGCGCACCGTGCCGCCGACGTTGGCCGGCTGCTGGTTGCCCGTGCGCGTGTCGCTGAACGTCGCGACGGCGGCACCGTTGTCGGTGACCCGCTGCCGCGGCTGGAAGTTCCAGAGCGAGAAGCGGTACTCGAGGATCACCGGCTGGTTGAAGGTGACCTTCGACCCGATGCTGACCGCGTTGGTCGGCGTCAGCCACGGCAGCGGGGTGCCCGTGTTGGCGGAGCCGCTGTAGTTGACGCTGGAGCCGTCGTCGAGGGTGATGCTGCGGGCCGCGTTGTCGGCGACCGCGGCGAGCGCCTCGGCGCTGCCCGGCCGGCCCGCGTCGGTCGGCTGGCGCAGCGGCGCGTCACCGGCGGCGAGCGTGAACGAGCCGTACCAGTTGGCGTCGTAGTTGTCCGCGACGGTGAACGTGCCCTGCGGCGCGATCAGCTCACCCTCGTGGGCCTCCTTCTGCGCGGCCGTGGTCAGCGACGCCCACGGGATCGTGCCGGGCACGACGGCCGGCAGCGGGGTCGCCAGCTGCGTGACCGTCGGCGCGGAGATCTCCGTCGTGCCCTGGAACTCCACGACGTTGCCGGTGACCCGCACGCTGTCGCCGATGTGGACCTGGCCCGCCGCGGCGGAGCCGAAGACGAAGATCGCGTCGGAGGCACCCGGGGTGGCGTCGTCGGCCTCGGCGCCGCCGGACCCGCCCGTCTGCAGGTAGAAGCCGTTGAAACCGCCGGTCGCGTAGACGGCGGTCACGACACCCTCGGTCGTCACGTTCCGGCCGACCTCCGGCGACGTGTCGGTGTTCGTGCCCTGGATCGCGGCGATCGGCAGCACCGTCGTGGTCGTCGTGACGGTGTACGTGAACGTGGCCGAGCCGCTCGCGCCGCCCGACTCGGTCGCGGTGACCGTCACCGACGCGGTGCCGGCGGCGGTGGGCGTACCTTCGACGACGCCGCCGCTGGAGATCGTGAGGCCGTCGGGCAGGCCCGTCGCGGACCACGTGTAGGGCGCGGCCCCGCCGGACGCGCTCAGGGTCAGTGGCGAGATCGCGGTGCCGACCGTGGCGTTCTGGTTGCCGGGGCTGGTGACCGTGACGGTCGCGGTGCCGCCGTCGGACGCCGCGTTCTGCGGCACCGGGGTGGCCGTGCGGAAGTCGGCGCCGTTGTTGTCCGTGTCGGCGCCGGCCGCGTCCCGCTGGTAGCTCAGGACCAGGGAGTTGCCGGTCGCGGCAGTGCCCTCGGGCGCGTTGCTGGTGCCCCAGCCGACGCGGTCGATGACGGCCGCGTCGGTGGGCAGCACGCCGGTGGCGCTGGCCGCGATGTACAGCGTGCCGCCGCCGGCGCCCGGGTTGACGCTGGTGCCGGTGAACAGGTCGGGCGTCGGCAGCGGCGCGCCCGGGTTGGTGGTGGAGTTGTTGCCAGGCAGCATGATCAGGAAGTGTCCGTGCGCCGCCACGGCGCCGGTCAGCGTGAACACCTGCGACCCGCTCGGCACGACGGTGCTGGTGGGGGCCCGGTACTGCAGCGTCGTGCCGCTCAGCGGGATCGAGGCGGACGTCGGGTTGTACAGCTCGACGAACTTGTTCAGGTAGCTCGCGCCGGACGAGCCGCCATTGACATATACCTCGCTGATGACCAGACCCGTGCCGGCCGGGTTCGCGGCGGCAGGATCGGCGAGTAATGGCCAGGCAGCGCCGGCCATGGTAAGGGACAAAACGACGGTTGTGCGTCGGATGACCGCACGGGACATAGACCCGGACCTCCAGGTGGGCGTGATTCGGCTCCGTCACTGCTGGAGGCCGACTCACGGACGTTAGGCCCTGCCGGCGGACGAGAGCTGAACGGCGTGTGACAGCCTAAGGCAGCTTCCCTGGATTGACGCCGGTGTCAGCATGAGGCGAGGGTTATCCCCATCGACGCATCGACTCACATCGGGTCGCGGCGTTGGGCGGCGACGGCGGCGATCGTGAAGGCCGCGGCGTAGCCGGCGAGGACCGCGGCGGCCGTCCACTGGTCCAGGCCGGTGGCGGCCGGGAGCCGGCCCAGGGCGCTGCCGGCCCGGAACGGCAGCCAGCGGGCCGCGTCGGTGCCGATCAGCTCGGCGGCGACGCCCTCGATCAGGGCGAGCCAGGCCAGGGCGCCGGCGACCGCGGCGATCTGGTTGCGGACCAGGGCGCCGAGCCCGACGCCGATCGCGGCGAAGGCGGCGTTCCACCCGACGTCGCCGGCGAGGGTCGGCCACACGTCGTCGAGCGTCGACGACGTCCAGGAGCCCCACACCGCGATCGTGGCGAGGGCCGTCACGGAGGCGGCCACGCCGAAGCCGGCGCCGAGCAGCGTGTGCACGGCGAGCTTGTCCAGCAGCACCCGCTCGCGGCGCGGCGTGGAGAGGTAGGTGTCGGCGACGGTGCGGTGCCGGTACTCGCCGGCGACCGCGATGACGCCGAGGATCAGCGGGAACAGGGCGACGAGCCCGACGTGCGCGGCGGCGCCGGCGACGTCGTCGGGGTGGCCGGACAGCCGGCCGCTCGCGCCGAGCACGACCAGGGCCACGGCGGCGGCCAGCAGCAGCCACGGGGTCCGGACGGTGGCGAGTTTGCGCAGTTCAGTTCGCATTCGAGGTCACCGCCAGGAAGGTGCGCTCCAGGTCGTCGCCGACGGGGCCGGCGTGGCGCAGACGGCCGGCGCCGACGATGACGGCGTGGTCGGCGGTCTGCGCGATCTCCGACAGCACGTGGCTGGAGACGATCACCGTGCCGCCGGCGGCTGCCCGCCGCCGCAGCAGGCCGCGCAGCCAGGACATGCCGGCCGGGTCGAGGCCGTTGGCGGGCTCGTCGAGCACGAGCAGCCCGGGGTCGCCGAGCAGGGCGCCGGCGAGGCCGAGCCGCTGGCGCATGCCGAGGGAGTACGTGCGGACCCGCCGGTCGGCGGCGCCGGTCAGGTCGACCTCGTCGAGGACCGCGTCGACGCGGGCCATCGGCAGCCGCGCCGAGCCGGCGAGGATCCGCAGGTGGTCGCGGCCGGTGCGGCCCGGGTGGAAGCCGCCGGACTCGAGGACGGCGCCGACGGTCCGGCGCGGCTCGGCGAGGTCGTGGTAGGCGCGGCCGTCGATGAGGGCGGTGCCGCTGGTCGGTCGGGCCAGGCCCAGCAGCATGCGCAGGGTGGTGGTCTTGCCGGCGCCGTTGGGGCCGAGGAAGCCGGTGACCGAGCCGGCGGGGACGTCGAAGGTCAGGGCGTCGACCGCGCGGACACCCCGGTACCGCTTGGTCAGCTCTCGGACGTGGACTGCTGTCATGCCGCCAACGATCGCCGCCGGGGCCGGAGAAGTCGTCCCGCAGCGGCGGCATCCCGTATACCGCGGCTGCGGGATGTCCACGCGGTAGCACCGGCCTACCGTGTGGGCATGCGCATCGACCCGGCCGTCGATCTGGCCATCGGGCTCGTCGTCGGGGTCGTGGTGCTGGCGACCACCCACGGCACGCCGCACGCCGCGCCGCTGGACGTGACGGCGACGCTGGTCGCGGCGGTCGCGTGCCTGGTGCTGGCGTTGCGGCGGCGGTGGCCGCTGCACACGTTCCTGGTCAGCTCGGTCGCCGCGGAGGCGTACCTGGTGTTCAACCACAAGACGGCGAACGGCATGCTGATCCTGGCCGCGCCGCTCATCGCCCTGTACACCGTCGCGGAGTCGGCCAGCCGCCGGCGCGCGCTGACGATCGGGGTCCTGGCGGTGTCCGCGTTCGCCGGCCTGCACATGCTGGCGAAGCCGGCGTCGTGGCTCGGCGCGGAGAACCTCGCGCTCGCCGCGCTCGGCGGGCTGGCCGTGGCCGCCGGCGACGGTGCCCGCAGCCGGCGGGAGTACCTGGCGGAGGTGGAGGCGCGGGCGCTGCGCGCCGAACGCGACCGTGACGCCGACGCCCGCCGCCGCGTCACCGACGAGCGGCTGCGGATCGCCCGCGACCTGCACGACGCCGTCGGGCACCAGCTGGCGCTGATCAACGTGCAGGCGGGCGTGGCCGTGCACCTGCTCGACGCGCAGCCCGTCCGGGCCCGGGAGGCGCTCACCCATGTACGGCACGCGAGCCGGACCGCGCTCGGCGAGCTGCGCGACACGATCGGCCTGCTGCGCCAGCCGGGTGACCAGCTCGCGCCGGTCGATCCGGTGCCGGGGCTGACGGGCCTGCCCGACCTGCTCGACACGTTCCGCCGGTCCGGGCTGGCCGTGTCGGCGTCCGGGCTGGGCGACGCGCTCGACCTGCCGGTGCCCGTCGACCTGACCGCATACCGGGTGGTGCAGGAGGCGCTCACCAATGTCTGCAAGCATGCCGGTGCGGTGGCCGTACACCTCCTGCTGCAACGGTCTGAAGAGGCCCTGACGATCCAGGTCGAGAACGCACCGGGGACCCCGGGCCGGCCGGCGGCGCCTGGAGTCGGGCTGGTCGGGATGCGGGAGCGGGTGTCGGCGCTCGGCGGGTCCGTGGAGTCGGGCCCGCGCCCTGCCGGCGGTTACCGGCTGACCGTGGTGCTGCCGCTGGAGGCCCGGTGATCCGGGTGGTGCTGGCCGACGACCAGCCGCTGATCCGCAGCGGGTTCCGGGTGTTCGTCGACTCGGCCGACGACGTGACCGTCGTGGGTGAGGCCGCCACCGGGCGCGAGGCGGTCGAGCTGGCCCGCTCCGCCCGCGCCGACGTGGTCCTCATGGACATCCGCATGCCCGACCTCGACGGCCTGGCCGCGACCCGGCTGATCACCGCCGACCCGGACCTCGCCGGCGTGCGGGTGCTCATCCTCACCACGTTCGAGGTCGACGAGTACGTGTTCCAGGCCCTGCGTGCCGGCGCCGGCGGCTTCCTCGGCAAGAGCGCCGAGCCGGCGGAGCTGCTCGCCGCGATCCGCACCGTGCACCGCGGCGAGCAGCTGCTCTCCCCGGCGGCGACCCGTGCCCTGATCGCCCGCTTCCTGGCGGAGCCCGCGCCCGCCGCCCGCCGCCGTCTCGACGCGGCGCCGCTGGTGGACCTGCTGACCGGTCGCGAGCGGGAGATCGTCGGCCTGGTGGCGACGGGCCTGTCCAACGACGAGATCGCCGCCCACCTGCGGGTCAGCCCGCACACCGTGAAGACCCACATCAACCGCTCGATGACGAAGCTCGGCGCCCACGACCGCGCCCAGCTCGTCGTCGTCGCCTACGAGTGCGGCCTCGTCCCCAGGTAGACCGTCCAGACGCCGACGGCGAGCAGGACCGCGGCCCCGAGGCGAGGCAGCACCGTCCGCGCGAGCACGCGCCCGCCGCGGGACAGCGCGACGGCGCAGCCGGCCAGCCAGACCGTGAGCACCAGGGCCTGCGCGGTCGTGAGCACCGCGTACTGGACGCCGATGGCGGTGCGGTCGTCCATGAACTGCGGCATCAGGGTCAGGACGATGGCGGCGGCCTTGGGGTTGAGGAGGTTTGCCAGCAGCGCCCGCCGGAACGCCGGGCCCCGCCTGTCACCCGTCGTGCCGGCGGGACGCCGGGTCCGGAGCGTCCAGAGCCCGAGCCCGATCAGGTACAGGCCGCCGGCCAGCTGGACCGCCCGCCAGGCGGCGTCGGAGCGCAGCACCAGTGCGGACAGGCCGGCCGCGGCCAGCGTGGCGTGCACGTAGAGCCCGGTCACGGTACCGGTGATCACCAGCGCGGCATCGCCGGTCCGGCCGGCGGCGACGCTGTCGGTGAGCAGGGCGAGACTCGCTCCGGGCGCGGCGAGCAGGGGCGCCACCGCCAGCACGAACCCGGCGACGGCGGCCGGCTCCATCACGACACGACACGGTAGTGGGTGACGATCCTGCCGCCGTCGACGACGTGGTACGCCAGGGCCGGCGGCGCCTGCAGGTCCGCGACGCCGTCGCCCTCCCACGGCAGGCGCAGGGTCCACGTGACGGCCGGCGCGCACAGCACGGGCCGCCCGGCGAACGTCGTCGCGGCCGCCGTGTGGGCATGACCGGCCAGGACCCCGAGGACGTTCGGGTGACGATCGAGGACGGCCGCAAGGGCCTGCGGCTCGGTGAGCGCCATCGAGTCCGGCAGCGGGTGGTGCAGCGGCACGGGAGGGTGGTGGAACGCGACCACCGCCGGGGCGTCGCCGAGATCGTCCAATGTGGACCGCATCCAGGCGAGGGTCTCCTCGTCGAGCCGGCCCTCGTCCCGGCCGGGGATCGTCGAATCGCACAACAGAACGGCGAGGTCGCCGAGCCGGTGTAGCCGGTTGACCGGGGTGCCGGCCGGGGGCTCGTCGAGCAGCACCTTGCGGAAGGCACCGCGGTCGTCGTGGTTGCCGGGGCAGGCCAGCACCGGCGGGCCGCCGGCGAGGAGCCGCCGGACCGTCTCGTATTCGCCCTCCGCGCCGTGGTCGGCGACGTCGCCGGTGAGCAGCACCGCGTCCACGGGCAGGTCGCGGAGGTGCTCGAAGACCCGGCGCGCCCGCGCCTCGCCGCGCTCGGTGCCGTCGATGTGCAGGTCGCTGATGTGCGCCAGCAACGCCATGAAGCCCCCTTGGCTAACGGGATCAATTGCATCTGACGTTAGGCACTGTAAGGGATCCAGCTAATGGATTCAATCAAGAATTGCGTTAGCATGGTGGAGTGAGCGACTGGGACCTGGTGCTGAGCCTGGTCAGCACGATCCGGCACGACGGCGACGGCGGGTCGGTCGACGACCTCGCCACGGTCGACGGCCTCGCCGCGTGGCTGACCACCGCCGTGCCCGACGACGGCCCGGACGCCGACGAGGAGCTGCGCGTCCGGGTGACCGCACTGCGCCGGGCCGTGCGCTCGCTCTTCGCGCGAGCCGTCGCACCGGACCCGCCGAGCAAGGCCGACGCCGACACCCTGCTCGGCGTCGGCGCCGCCCTTGCCGAGGTCAACCTGGCCGCCCGCGCGCTGGGCCCGCCGACCCTGTCATGGCCCGAGGAGGGGCCCGCCCGCGTCCGGTACGCGATGCCCGCCGCCGCCCCCGCCGACCGGCTCCTCGCGGACCTGGCGCGGGCCGCCATGGGCTTCCTCGCCGGTCCGGACGCGGCGAGGCTGCGGGCCTGCCCGGCCCCGCGCTGCGTGCGCTACTTCCTGCAGGGCGACCCCCGCCAGGCCTGGTGCAAGCCGTCCTGCGGCAACCGCGCCCGCGTCGCCCGCCACTACCGCCGCCACCACGAGTCCGCCTGAGCGGTGCCGGCCGGGGACAGTTCGGCGGCGAGAGCCTCGCAGACGGCGGCGACCTCGGTGGACTCGGTGCGGACCCGGTCCAGGGCGGCGGCATCCGGGAGGTGGCCGTCGCGGGCGCGCTGCTCGATGCCGGCGAGCAGGTCGGCGAGCCCATCACCGCCGATGTTGGCGGCGGAGCCCTTCAGGGCGTGCGCTTGGACGTGGCCGGCGACCGCGATCGGCTCCGGCCCGCGTCGATGTCGGCGGAGCTGGCGGGGCGCACGGACGCCGAGGCCGAGCTGCGGATCCGGTGCATGCTCCGCCGGCAGATGTCGCTGCTGCGGAGCCAGCTCAAGAGCGATCTGGCGATGTACCGCGACGACCAGCGGCTGCGGCGGCTGCGTCCGGACGAGCGGGAGCTGCTGGCCCAGTGCCACATCCACCGCCCGTGGCACACCGTGCTGACGCGACTGCCGGTCACGTCGAGCCGCATGACCGGCTCCATCTGCACCTGCGGCCAGTGCGGGCCGCTGCGCTGACCCGGGCTCAGGGCGCCAGCAGCTGCTCGCGCAGGACGGTGGTGAGCTCGTCCATCGGCAGCGTGCCCTTCTCCGCGATGACGGTGAGCGTCTGGTACGCCGGATCCACCGGCCGCGCCAGCGTGATCACGGCGACCGGCTCCGTGTAGTGGTTGGCGGAGTTGGTGTATTCCGAGTAGTCCTGGGTGAACGCCGTCGCCTCGCCCAGCGGCGTCTGGATGCTGGTCGCGCCGGCGCGGAGGTCGGCGGGGATGTCCGCGGTGCTGCGGTAGACGCCGTGCCGGCCGTTGATGCGCCGGGTGTCGCTCGGCAGGGGGCAGCTGGTCGCATAGGCCGTGAACCGGACGAGCCGGCCGTCGCCGAGGCGCACCCGCGTGTCGACGCCAGGGCAGCCCTGCGCGCCCGGCGACTGCGGGATGAGCCGCTGGCCGGCGCGGAGGCTGACGCTGAACGGGACGGGCCCGCCGACAGGCGCGGTCGTCGGCGCCGACGCCTCGGTCGGCTCCGGTTTCGGGCGCGGCGGCACCGCGCCGTCGCAGCCCGCGGCGGCGAGGACGGTCACAACGGCGGCTGCGGCGAATGTGCGTCTCATGGCAGCTCTGACCGGCCGCAGGGCGGCGGCGTTCCCCGCTGTCAGGATCGCGACTCCCCTCCAGAGGGCGTAATTAAAAATCTTAAGATCAACTTCTTGAAAGTTAATCTTCAGCGTGTGCATACTTCAGGTATGACAGAGCAGGCGATGGACTGGCAGGAACTGACGAACCTGACCCGGGGCCGGCCGTTCGTCGTGGAGCGGGTGCGGCTGGCCGACAGCGAGGTCGCGATCGAGGGCCGGTTCGAGCTTCCGCAGCTGGCCCAGCTCAACGTCGAGGACCAGGTCTTCGTCACGGCGTTCGTGCGGTGCCACGGCTCCATCAAGGAGATGGAGCGGATCTTCGGGGTGAGCTACCCGACGATCAAGGCGCGGCTGAACAGGATCACGCAGTCCCTGGACTTCGTCGAGACCGATCCGCGGCCGTCGCGGGCCGACGTCATCGACCGGCTGCGGCGCGGTGAGATCACCGCGCAGCAGGCACTGTCCGAACTGGACGGTCGCACATGATGCCGCAGCTGCTGACGGTGCGGGTCGACCGGCGGCACCGCCGGCCCGTGCGGCTCTGGATCCCGGTGCTGCCCGTGGCGCTGATCCTGGCGCCGCTGCTGGTGCTGGCGTTGCTGGGCGGGATCATCGCCTGCCTCATCTTCCGCATCAGTGTGCCACGGACCCTGGGCACCGGCTGGCGCGTCGTCTCCGCGCTGCCGGGCACCCGGGTCGACATCAAGGACGGCCACACGGCCTTCCTCGTCTCCATCCGATAGGAGCGTCAACCATGAACGAGCAACGCAAGGACATCCTCGACATGCTCGCCGCGGGCAAGATCACCGTCGACGAGGCGGAGCAGCTCATCGCCGCGCTGGAGCGCGACCAGCCGCTCGTCGCGACCCTCCCCGAGGCCCGGCCGAAGGGCAAGCCCAAGTACCTGCGGGTGCTGGTCGACACCCTCGAGGCCGGCGAGCCGGGCCGCGTCAACGTCCGCGTGCCGCTGCAGCTGCTGCGCGCCGGCGTGAAGCTGGTGGCGCTCATCCCGCCGCAGGCGCTCCAGCACGCCAACGCCGAGATGCACAAGTCGGGCGTGCCGTTCGACCTGACCCAGCTGAAGCCCGAGCAGCTCGAGGCGCTCATCGAGCACCTCGACGAGATGACCGTCGACGTCGACCAGCCCGACGCCAAGGTCCGCGTCTTCTGCGAGTGAGCTACGCGGCCCGGGCGAGGAACAGGTCGCTCAGCCGCACCATGTCGATCCCGCCGCCGTTGGCGTCCAGCACCCGCGCGGTCTCCGAAAGGGCCAGTTCACGGTCGGCGACGGGCAGGATCCGGTAGGCGGAGATCGAGGTCAGGTAGGCCAGGTAGCGGCCGGTGTCGTAGCTGACATGGTCCCGGAACCGCACCGACCGCAGGTCAGCGAAGCGCCCGTCACGCTGGCACTCCTCCAGCGGCCAATCTTCCTCACCGGTCCAGGCCCCCGACACGTCGCCGTAGAAGGACGCGACCGCGGCGTGCGGTGAGTGCTCCACACCGTGCCGGCGGTCGATCTCGGCCAGCTCCGCCTGCAGCCCGGCGTCCACGACGCCGTGCGGGTTCCAGAACAGCGCGAGGGTGCCGCCCAGCTCCAGGGCGGCGTGCACCAGATCCCACCGGCGGCCCGGGTCCGTCCAGTGCCAGGACGTCGCCGCGTACAGCAGCCCGAAGCGCCGGCCTGCGCGCTGCCAATCCTCGAACGCGCTCACCTCGACCGTCACCGCACCGTGCCCGGCGGTGTTGCGACGGAGCACCTCGGCCATCCGCTCGTCGGGCTCCACGCAGACGACCGGCACGCCACGGGCCGCGAACTGGACCGTCGCCTTGCCGGTGCCGGCCCCGATCTCGGCCGCCGGCCGCGCACCCAGCGCGGCGTAGGCGAGGACCTCGTCGACCATGTCGTCGCAGTAGCCGGGCCGCCCGGCGTCGTACAGCTCCGCGACCTCACCGAACACCCTGCTCCGCATCTCACGCATGATGCCCGTGCCGCACCGCGGAAGGCCCCCTGGGGAGGGGGCCTTCTGGCGGCAGGGCGAACCAGCAGCGACTGGGCTCAGCCGACGGCCTGCTTGAGCAGGGCGGCGATGCGGGCCTCGGCGTCGGCGGACAGGGTGGTCAGGGCGAAGTACGTGGGCCACATGGTGCCGTCGTCCAGCTGGGCCTCGTCGCTGAAGCCGAGGACGGCGTAGCGGGTCTTGAACTTGGCGGCGCTCTGGAAGAAGCACAGGACCTTGCCGTCGCGGGCGTAGGCGGGCATCCCGTACCAGAGCTTCGACGTCAGCGTGGGGGCGCTCTCCTTCACGATGGCGTGCAGGCGCTCGGCGAGGGTGCGGTCGGCGTCGGACATCTCGGCGATCTTCGCCAGGACCTCGCTCTCGGTGTCCGCCTTGGCACCACGCCGCGCGGTCGACTTGAGCTCCTTCGCCCGGTCCTTCATCGCGGTGCGCTCAGCGGTGGTGAAGCCGTCGTACTTCTCGGTGTTCGCCATGATCGTGCCTCTTTCTCCAGAGATGGGGATCACCACTGCCCGGCCTGCTGGCGGGTGGGTGCGTTGAGTCGGTTGAAGGCGTTGGTGACGGCGATGTTCAGCAGCAGCGCCGCCAGCTCCTTGTGGTCGAAGTGCTTCGCGGCCAGGTCCCACACCTGGTCCGGGACGGCGTCGGGCCGGTCGGCGAGCCGGGTCACCGACTCGGTGAGGGCGAGCGCCGCCCGCTCCTCGTCGCTGAACCACGGCGTCTCCCGCCACGCGGCGACGGCGTCGACCTGGTCGTCGCCGGCGCCGTGCCGGCGGGCCTGGGCGGCGCCGCCCGCGACGCACGGCCCGCAGCCGTTGATCTGGCTGGCGCGCAGGTGGCTCAGCGCCAGCACCCGCTCGCTCACCCCGGCGCCGGCGATCGCGCCGGTGAGGGCCATGAGGGCCTCCATCGCCCCGGGGATCAGGGCCGCCGGGTTGGGCATGCGCTCCGTCGACATCGCGAACTCCCTTGCTGTGTGCTCTCGCTGACAGGACCCATCTGACCAGCGGCGCACCCCGCCCCTCGACGCCCGTGGGACACCGTGGGACACGCACGACGGCGCTGAGCTGGGCAGATACCCCGTCGAGCCGACCGCGTGGGGCGGGACGGGTACGGTGTTGCACGTGTCGAGCCCGCAGGAACACCTCGTCGCGCAGCTCGCCCGGATCAAGGAGCTCAGCGGGCTCAGCCTGCGCGCCCTCGCGACGAAGGCGAGCCTGAGCAGCTCGTCGCTGTCGCGGTACATGTCGGGCCAGCTGGTGCCGCCGTGGGAGGCCGTCGTCGCGCTCTGCCGGGCGGTGGGCCGCGACCCGCGCCCGCTGCGCGCCGTGTGGGCGGAGGCGGCCAAGGCCGGCGCCGCTCCCCCGCCCCGCCGCAACGACCTGCCCGCCGACCTGTTCGACTTCACCGGCCGGGAGGCGGAGTCGGCGCTGGTCGAGCAGCTGCTGCGCACCGCCGGCGCGGTCGCCGTCGACGGCATGGGCGGGGTCGGCAAGACCAGCCTCGCCGTGCACGTCGCGCACCGGGTCGCCGGCGCGTACCCGGACGGTGGGCTGTACCTGGACCTGCACGGGTTCACGCCGGGGCAGGAGCCGCTCGACCCGCCCGCGGCGCTGGGCCGGCTCCTCGCCGCGCTGGACGTCACCCACCCGCCGGCCGGCCTCACCGAACGGGCCGCGCTGTGGCGCTCGGAGCTGTCCCGCCGGCGGGCGCTCGTCGTGCTCGACAACGCCGTCGACGCCGAGCAGGTGAGGCCGCTGCTGCCCGGGGCCGGGAAGTCCGCGGTCCTCGTCACCAGCCGCAACCGGCTCGTCAGCCTCGACGGCGTGCCGCCGGTGTCGCTCGAACCCCTCGCCGACGGCGACGCCGCGCGACTGTTCGGCCGCGCGGCCGGGCTCACCGCCACCGAGGAGGACGCCGTCGGCCAGGTCCTCCAGCAGTGCGCCGGGCTGCCGCTCGCGCTGCGGATGGCCGGCGCCCGGCTACGGCACCGGCCCGGCTGGACGGTCGCGGTGCTCGCCGAGCGGCTGCGCGACGCCACCGGCCGGTTCGACGCGGTCTTCGGCATGTCGCTGCAGCAGCTCGACCCGGACCAGCGGCGCGTGTTCCGCCTGCTGGGGGTCCTTCCCGGCGCCGACTTCGACGCCTCGACGGCGGGCGCCCTGGCGGGCCTGCGCTCCGGCGTCGGCGCGGTCCTCGACGAGCTCGTCGACGCGCACCTGCTGCAGGAGGTCGCGCCGGGCAGGTTCCGGATGCACGACCTGATCCGCCAGTACGCCGCGGACCTCGCCGCCGACGAGGAGCCCCAGGCGGACGCCGCGCTGCGCCGCGCCCTGGACCACTACCTGGCACAGGCCGTCGCCCACGAGCGGACCCTGCCCTCGCCGCACCGCCCGCGGCCCGAGCCGGGCGACCCGGCGCGGGCGATGGCCTGGTTCGAGCTGGAGTACGTGAACCTGGTCGCCTGCGTCGACGCCGCCGTGCGGATCGGCGCCGACGAGGTCGCCGCCGGGCTGCCGCAGCTGATGCGGGTGTACTTCTTCCGCCACCGCGGCACCGACGACCAGGCCCGGCTGCTGGAGGCGGCGGCCGGTGCGGCGGGCCGGCTCGGCCGGGAGCGGGAGCGGGTGGCGCTGCTGTCGGACCTCGGCTTCACCCGCGCCGCCGCGGGCCGGCTGACCGAGGCCATGGCCGCCTACGAGCAGGCCCAAGCCGCCGCCGCGGACGACGACGAGGCCGCCGCCGGGCTGGCGCTGCGCACCGGCATGGCCCACCGCGACCTCGGCGACCTCGAGGCGGCGCGAACGCAGCTGCGGCGGGCCGGCGAGCTCTTCGAGAAGCTCGGCCGGCCCGCGGGCCAGGCGCAGGCGCTGGCCATCGACGGCTGGGTGACGCTGCGGCTGGGGCGGCCCGCCGAGGCGGTCGAGCTCGCGCGGGCCTCCGTCGCCCTCGCCGCCGGCCCGGGCCGGATCACCGGGCTCGTGACGCTCGGCCTCGCCACCGGCGAGCCGGAGGAGGCGCTGCGCACCCTCCAGGACGCGCTGCGGCTCGCGGAGGAGCACGACCTGGCGCACAACCAGGCGCTGTGCCACAACGCCCTCGGCGTCGCGCTGCGCGCACAGGGCTCGCTCGACGAGGCCCTGAAGCACCACCGGCGCGCCCTGGAGCTGCTCGAACCGCTCGCCGAGGTGCAGCTGGAGCTCGACTGCCGGCACGCCTACGCCGAGACGTGCCGGGCCGCCGGGCTGCGCGACGAGGCCGCCGCGCAGCTCGAACGGATCCTCGCCGTCGCGCGGGACCTGGCCCGGCCGCACGACGAGCAGCTCGCGCGTGCGGCCCTGGCCCGGTAGTCACCGCTGGAAGTACTCGCCGTTCCAGGTGTACCGGATCTCCTGGCCCGACGCCGTGGCCAGCGTCAGGACGCCGTTCGCGAGTGACCAGTCCGACACGGTCGTGCCTGCGGGCGGCCGGACGGCGTCGACGGCGCGGAACGACCCGTCGGTCTGCCGATCGAGCACCGCCACGAACGCCGCGCCGCCGCGGTGCAGCCACGACTCGACGGTGCCGACGGCGGCGTCCATCTCCCGCCCCACGTCGGCGACCGGCAGGTCGATCAGGTGGTGCAGCACGACGGCCCGCCGCTGGTCGGCCGGCAGCCGGCGCAGGGCCGCGACGAGTGCCACATGGTCGGGGCTCAGCGCGGGGACGTCGGTCGTGCGCTCCCGGCCGAGATACGCGCGGGCGACCCCGCCGCGCCGCCACCGGGACGTGGCGAGGTTGGCCGCGACCCGGCGGATCCAGGCGAGCGGGTCGTCGTCCGTGAGACGTCGCCCCAGCGTTGCCAGGCGCGGCAGAACGCTTCCTGGGCGAGGTCCTGCGCCTCGGCGAGGTCACCGGCGAGCGCGTAGACCATGGCGACGACGTCGCCGTAGCGTGCGTCGTAGAGCGCGTCGAAGTCGGCCGCGGCGGGCGGCGGCCGGTCGGAGGCGCGGCGGTCGTGCTCGGGCATGTCACGTCACACGCTATGCCCGTCTATCCGGTTGCGGCCTTCCCCGCCGCGTCGTCCACCGTGTGGTTCGCGGTGCCTTCGACGGCCCGGCGGGCGTGGCGCAGGCTCAGCACGACGGTGGTCAATAGGACGAGCTCGCCGAGGTTGCCCAGCCACGGCACCGCGAACCCGGCCGCCGCGGCGGCGAACATCGCGACGGCCCCGGCGAACAGCCACGGCCACCCGTCGCGCCGCCACAGCACCACCCCGATGCCGATGAGCACGAGGATCACCACGACCGCCGGCACCGGCGGCCCGGCCGCGTTGTCGTTGACGTAGCGGAGGGTGTCGGCGTGCCGCTCGGGCACCAGCCGCAGCCGCACGACGTCGGCCCAGATCCCGAGCCCGACCAGCACCGCCGCGAGCGCCGTCAGCGCCCTTCGCCCGCCCCTCGCCAGCCCGGCCAGCCCCGCCCCGACCACGATGAGCAGCGGCGTGAACAGTGCGTGCCCCACGAACCGCCCCGCGTTGAGCCCTTCGAGCGCATCCCCTTCACCGACGAACCGGCCGGCCGCGATCACCGCGTTGTCGTAGACGAGCGCACCCGCCACCACGACGACGAGCCAGGCCCGCAGCCGCGCCGCCACCACCCCGGCACCGACCATGCCGACCGCCAGCACCGCGAAGATGAGTGACACCATGCCGGACCCACCGTTTCACTGATAGAAACACAGTTCCACTCACGGCAACGTACGGCCCTTCGCCGGGACCGGTCAATCACTTCCAGGCATCGAACTCGCTGAGAACGTCCGGGACCCGGTCCTGGGGCGTCGTCAGAGCTCGGCGCGAAGCTCGGCGCGGCCGGTGTCGGCGTCGAAGGGCACCGACGCGTGCTCGTGAACGATCGTCCAGGCCTCGCCTCGGCGGCGCAGGCAGCTCGTCGCGCGCACCCACATGCCGACCTCGGTGCCGTCCCGCATCGTGCCGCTGATCCGGACCAGGAAGTGGCAGAACGCGACGTCGGCGCCGGCGGTGATCTCGAGGTCCCGGATCTCGTGCCCGATCCCCGTGCGGTACGACGCGATCCACCGCTCCAACCGGTCGGCCGGGTCCTCGCCGCGGCGGACGAGCGGGCCGACCGCGTCGAACAGCACGAGGTCGTCGTCGTAGCCGGCGGCCGCGGTGGCGGCGTCCCGGCGGGCGAAGGCGCGGGTGCGGGTCTCCAGCAGCGCGCGGATCTGCTGCTCGCTGCCGGCCGTCATCGCTGGGCCACCTGACGGCCGAGGGCGTCCAGCCAGTCGCCGGTGCCCTGCTCGCGCCACTCGGGCTGTTCCTGGTCGTCCAGGAAGGTTCCCTGCTCGGTGAGCACCAGGCGGGTCCCGTCGCCTTCGCGGGCGAGCTGCACGGTGGTCAGCGACACGGTCGACAGGACGCTGCCGGTGAACAGGGCCGTGGTGTACACGATGCGCTCGTCGGGGACGATGTCGTGATATTCGCTCCTCGCGACGAGGTCGGTCCCGGCGCCGCCGTGCACGGCCTCGGTGCCGCCGACCCGGAAGTCCAGCGAATACCGCTCGTCCTCGGCCGCGAACCACTTCGCCTTCGTGTCGCGGTCGGACCAGGCCGCGAAGACCGTGGCGGGCGCGGCGGCGTAGGTCCGCTCCAACGTGAACGTGCTGTGCTTCACCGAGTGGTCGGTCATGATCCTGGCTCCTTGTGCTCGTCGTCGAGGACCGCGCCGAGGCGGTCCAGGCGGTGCTCCCATGTCGTGCGCTGGCGCTGCAACCACGCCTCGGCGTCGCGGAGGCCGGCGGGATCGATCTGGCAGGTGCGGACCCGGCCGGCCTTCTCCGACCGCACCAGCCCGCTGTCCTGCAGCACCTGGAGGTGCTGGACCGTCGCGGCGACGGTCACGCCGAGCTGGGCGGCCAGCTCGCTCACGGTCGCCGGGCCGCGGGCCAGTCGCTCGATCACCGCCCGCCGGTTGCCGTCCGCGAGCGCGTGGAACACCCGGCCCGTCGCCCCCGCCTCATGCTTAAGCATGCACTTAACCGTAGCCGCCTGACCGGCAAAGCTCAAGTGACGGCTTAAGTTTTTGGTCAAGCGTCCCGGCGGTGGAAGACGTACGCGGCCGCAGCGACGGCGAGCAGCGTGCCCGTTGCGACCGCCGTGGTATCCGGCGCGTAGGTGGTCCGGAGCAACGGGCCGACGTAGTACACGACGAGCAGCAGCACCACGGCCGCCTCGGCGCGCCGGACGAGGGTGCCGGCGGCCGCGGCGAGCAGGGTGGTGAGCGTCAGGTGCGTGGTCGAGTGGAGGGCGACCAGCGCGGCGACCGGCAGCGTCACCGCGGCCAGCGCGACGACCTTCGCGGCGTACAGGGGCAGCCGGCGCGGCATGGCGAGGAGGGTCGCTCTGATCTGGTCCCCGCCCTGGTGCTCGGAGGCGGTGGCCAGGACGCCGAGCACCAGGAACCCCGCCTGGACGTAGCGGACGGGCTGCGCCGCGTCCAGGGACGCCAGCAGGAGCGCGACGGCGACCGTCAGCAGCACGGTCAGCCGCAGCGACGGCAGCGTCAGCAGCTTGCGCAGCTCGGCGTGCAGGAGCGTCAGGAGTGTCACGGGTCGCGCCGGTGGAAGAGCGCGGCGCCGACGGTGAGGAGGGCCGCGATCCACGCCGTCATCACCAGGCCGGCGGTGACCGGGGCGATTCGGACCGGGAAGTCGGGCGTGTGGAGGAACATCTGCGCGCCGACGATGTCCGGCAGGTACGCGGCCGCGTCGGTGACCTTCGTCAGCAGGTACGACACGGAGACGACGGTGCTGTTCACGATGAGGAACGTGAGCGGCACGATCCCGTTGCGCGTGATGAGCGTGATGGCGAACGACAACAGGGCGATCAGCGTCCAGTACAGGACGGCGGCGGCGACCCGGCCGGGCGCGGGCGCGGACACCCGGTCGCCGTGCAGGGCCTCGGTGAGCGTGAGCGCGGCGGCGGCGGTGACCGCGGCCTGGGTCGCGGCGACGAGGACGAGCGCGGTGGTCTTCGCGGCGAGCAGGCGCAGCCGGCCCGGGACGGCGGCGAGCGTCGCGGTCAGCTGGCGGGCGCGCGGGGCGTCGTGCCCGGTGTTGGTGTATTCGCTGCTGATGATGACCACGCCGAGCACCATCGGGCCGATGAGCCCGACGCCGAGGTCCTGCAGTCCCAGGTCGGACGTGTCGGTGATGGTGCCGTCGTCGATGCTGCGGCGGATGTACGGCGCGTTGAGCAGCACGATGACGGGTGCCAGCAGGGTGCCCAGGACGATGCCGATCCAGGCGGTCGGCAGGCCCAGCAGCTTGCGGACCTCGGCCGCCACCGCCCAGCGGAAGGCGCTCACCACGGCGCGCCCGCGGTGGCGGTCAGGGCCAGGAACGCGTCCTCGAGGGTCGCGTGGTCGCCGGTGACCTCGGCGAGGCCGCCCTGCACCAGGATCCGCCCCTGGTGGATGACGACGACGTCGTCGGCGATCTCGGCGAGCTCGCCCATCAGGTGGCTGGACAGCAGCACGGTGCCGCCCCGCGCGGCCCGGTCCCGCAGGAACTCGCGCATCCACCGGATCCCGGCGGGGTCGAGGCCGTTGACGGGCTCGTCGAGGACCAGCACGGCCGGGTCGCCGAGCAGGGCGGTCGCCAGGCCGAGCCGGCGGCTCATGCCGAGGGAGTAGCGGCCGGCCCGCTTGCGGGCGTCGCCGGCGAGGCCGACGACCTCGAGCACCTCGTCGGCGCGCGACACCGGCAGGCCGTTGCTCACGGCGACCCAGCGCAGGTGCGCGCGGGCCGTCCGGGCGCGGTGCGCGCCGCTGCCGTCCAGCAGCGCGCCGACGACGGTGAGGGGGCGGTCGAGCGCGCGGTACGGGCGGCCGCACACGAGCGCGGTGCCCTGCTCCGGGCGGTCCAGCCCGAGCAGGACCCGCAGCGTCGAGGTCTTGCCGGCGCCGTTCTGCCCGAGGAACCCGGTGACGCGTCCGGGGCGCGCCTCGAACGTGACGTCGTGCAGGACCCGCGCCCTGCCCTTGCGCTTGCTGACGCGATCGATCGTGATCATATGCCGAGTCAACCGGGGCGTCCGGCCGCGGGCATCGGGCCCGGCTCGGATCGTCGCGGCGGCGTGCGACCGTGGGCCGTCAGACCCTGGTCTGAGCACTACAGTCGGCGGCGTGAACGCCCATCCGCGTCCGTCGGGACGCTCCAGCGTCTTGCCGGTGCTCGTCATCGTGGGCATGGTGCTGCTGGCGGCGATGTGCACGGTCGGCGGGGACGGCCCGGGCCGGGTCGTGCTGCCGTGGGCGATGGTCGGCGCCGCGCTCGCCGCCGCGGCGTGGGCGGTGCGCCGCGCCCGCGCGGACCGGGCCGCCTACGAGTCGCGCCTGACCGCGTGGGCCGCGTCGGAGGCGGTGCTCGCCGAGCGGCTGCGGATCGCCGGCGACCTGCACGACATCGTCTCGCACGGCCTGGGGCTCATCACGGTCCGTGCCGCGGCGACCCGGCACCTGCCGAAGCCGGCGGAGGTCGAGGCGGCGCTCACCGACATCGAGGACGCGAGCCGGCACGCGACCGCGGAGCTGCGGCGGATGCTGACGGTCCTGCGCGAGCCGTCCGCCGCCGGGCTGCGCGCGCCGCTGGACGGCCTGGACGACCTGCCGGCGATCGTCGACGGCGCGGCGGTCGCCGGCCTGCGCACCCGGCTCACCGTCGACCCGGCGCTCGGCGCGGTGTCGCAGGGCGTGCAGGTGGCGGTGTGCAAGACCGTCCGGGAAGGGCTCAGCAACGCCGCGCGGTACGCGGGCCCCACCGACGTCCGGGTGGCCGTGCACCGCGACGGGCGGTTCGTCGTGGCCGCCGTGACCGACGCCGGGCCGTCCGACCCCGCGTGGCGGGCGTCGCCGGGCGCCGGGCACGGCCTCGTGGGCCTGCGGGAGCGGGTGACCAGCCTCGACGGCACGCTGACGGCCGAGCCGGTCGACGGCGGCTTCCGGGTCGCCGCGCGGATCCCGGATGACGCGGCATGACGTACATGACGGATATCGCGGACATCAGGGTCATGCTGGTCGACGACCAGCCGCTGCTCCGCCACAGCCTCGCGATGATCATCAACAACGAGACGGGTCTCCGCGTGGTCGCCGAGGCGGGTGACGGCGCCGACGCCGTGGCGCAGGCCCGCGCCGCCAGGCCCGACGTGATCCTCATGGACGTGCGGATGCCGCACCTCGACGGCCTGCAGGCGACCCGCCGCATCTGCGCCGACCCGTCGCTGGCCGCGGCGCGCGTGCTGGTGCTGAGCATGTTCGAGCTCGACGAGTACGTCTACGAGGCCCTGCACGCGGGCGCCTCCGGCTTCCTGCTCAAGGACGCCCGGCCCGCCGAGCTGATCGAGGCGATCCGCCGCACGCACCGCGGCGAGTCGCTCTTCGCGCCGTCGATCCTGACCCGGCTCGTCGCGCACTACGTGGCCGCGCCCCGCCCGGACCGGCCGACCGCGGCGCTGCGGCGGCTCACCGGCCGCGAGGTCGAGGTGCTCACGCTCATCGGCGGCGGGCTGTCCAACGACGAGATCGCCACCGCGCTGTCGATCTCGGTGAAGACCGTGAAGTCACACATCACGCACCTCATGGCGAAGCTCGCGGCGCGGGACAGGGCCCAGCTGGTGATCGCCGCCTTCGATGCGGGTCTGGTACGGCCACGCTCCTGAAAGCGCCGCGAAACGGGGTCGCGCGGGGTTTGGCTGTAGCGGTACAGTCCGGCCATGACCTTGGCCGCTCCGCCGCGCCAGCGGCCGCTCAGTCGTGCCCTTTTACCGCTCGGGCTGATGTTCTTCGCCGTCGGCATCTCCGTCGCCGTCGTCTTCCCGTTCCTGTCGCTGTTCCTGAGCACGGCCGTGCACGCGGACCCCGTCCAGGTCACCGTGTTCCTCATCGCGTCACCGCTGACCGGCGTGCTGGTCTCCTCCGTGGTCGGCCGGGTGTCGGACCGGTGGCCGATCCGCCGGAAGATCCTGGTCGGTGCCGCCCTGTTCGGTGTCGTGGGCAGCCTGGTCGCGATGTTCGTCCGCGACTACTGGGTGCTGTTCGCGCTGTGCATGACCGCCTACGCGTTCGCCGGCTCGCTGTTCCCGCAGTCCTTCGCGTACGCCCGGCAGATCCTCGAGCGGGACAGCCCCGGCCAGGCCGCGATGGGCATCAGCGCGCTGCGGACCGTGTTCTCCCTCTCGTGGGTCGGCGGCCCGGCGCTCGCCGCGGTGCTGCTGGACGTCGGTGGGTTCCGGCTGGTGTACGGGCTGGCCGCCGCCACGTATGCCCTCGCCGCGCTGATCGCGGTGGTCTGGCTCGAGGAGGTGGAAGCGCCGGCCCCTTCGAAGACGGCGGAGCCTTCGGCCGACGCGGCGGCGGAACCTTCGGCCGGGCCGGAGGGGCCGCGTTGGGTGCTGTGGCTGACGATCGTGGCGTTCGTGCTGATGCAGGTGCCGATGACGCTCGGTGTGCAGGCGCTGCCGCTGTACATCGAACAGGACCTGCACAGCGATGCGTCCCGGGCCGGTCTGATCCTCGGCCTGTGCGCCGCACTGGAGATCCCGCTGATGCTCGGCCTCGGCGCGCTCACCACCCGCTTCAAGCTGCAGACGCTGATCCTCATCGGCGGAGCGTGCGGGACCGCCTACTACGCGATCGCCTGGGTCGCGCCCAACCTGTGGGTGCTCGCCGCCGGGCAGGTGGTCAACGCGCTGTTCATCTCCGCCATCTCCGGCGTCGGCATCACGTACGTCCAGAACCTGCTGCCCGGCCAGCCGGGGCGGGCCACCACGTTGTACACCAACACGTTCCCGATCGGGTCGGTCGTCGCCGGCCCGTTGTTCGGCGTGGCCGCGCACTTCGGCTACCGGTCCGCGTTCGGCATGAGCACCGCCCTGATGGGCGCCGGGTTCCTGCTGCTCGTCGTCACCGCCATGTGGGTCCGGCCGTCACGCGCCGCAACGTACCCGACACGGTAATGCGGGACGAGCGGGCGCGCGCTACCGTTCCGAGCCATGAGTTCCGTTGCACTGGCGGAGGAGCTGCTCCTGCTCGCCTACGATGACGACACCGGGAAGGCCACCGGCTCCCACATCGGCCTCGACCTCGGCATGGCCGCGGGCGTCCTGGTCGACCTGGCGCTCGCCGGGCGGCTGGCATACGCCGGGGGGATGATCGTCGTCGTCAAGGACGCGCCGACCGGCGAGCCGATCGCCGACGAGGTCCTCGCCCGGGTCGTCGGCGACACGCCGCACACCCCGGCCTCATGGCTGCAGCGGCTCCGGCACGGCCTGCGCGACCGGGTCCTGGCCGACCTCTGCTCCCGGGGCATCCTCACCGACGTCGACGAGGTCCAGCTCGGCTTCATCCACGTGCACCGCTATCCGATGGCCGACGCGACCGTGGAGACCGAGGTGCGCGCCCGCCTCGGCCGCGCCCTGACCGGCGACGACGTCCCCGACGAGCGGACCGCGGCCCTCGCGGCGCTGGTCGCGGCGGCGCGGATGGAGCCGGCGCTCTACCTGTCGGGCGACGAGATCGCGGCGGCGCACCGGCGGCTGGAGGAGATCAGCGACAACGCCGGCTTCACGGGCACGGTCAGCATGGAGGAGTCCTCGATCCGCCCGTCGGTCGCGCTCGTCGTCAGCGTCCTCGTCCAGGCCATCCAGACCGCGCTCGGCACCGCCCGCGCCTGACCCCCGCTCGTGACGGCGGGCCGCCCGGCCCGCCGTCCGGCCCTGTGGCAGCATGTCCGGGTGCGTCACGTGTCCGACGACCAGCGCCGGGCCCGGCTCGCGGTCCGGCACGCGCTCGCCCCGGACTTCAGGGTGGCGACCCCCGAGGCCGTCACCGGGGCGATGACCGTCCTGCACGCCACCGAGCCCGCCACGGTCCACCTGTCGTGCCAGGCCCGGACCACGGACCTGGCCCCCGCCGACGTGGACCGCGCCCTGTACCAGGAACGGACCCTGGTCAAACAGCTCGCGATGCGCCGGACACTCTTCGTGTTCCCGCGCGAGCTGCTCCCGGCCGCCTGGCCGAGCGCGTCCGCCCGGGTCGCCGCCGGCGAACGCACCCGCCTGGTCAGGGACCTCGTCGCCACCGGCACCACCACCGACGGCGACGAATGGCTCGACCGCGCCCGCACCGAGGTCCTCGCCGCGCTCGCCGTTGCACCCGACGGCCTGCAGCCGACCGAGATCCGCCGCGCCGTACCGATGATCGACATCACGCTCGACATCACCACCGCCGACCCGCGCGTGTCGACCCGCGTCCTGACCTTGCTCGGCGCCGCCGGCGACATCGTCCGGGCCGCCAACGCCGGCGGCTGGCACCTGTCCCGCCCGCGCTGGACCCTGATGTCGTCGTGGCTGCCCCCGGCGGAGCACGTCGTGGCGGCGGACGGCTACCGCGAGATCGTGCGGCGCTGGCTCTTCACCTTCGGCCCCGGCACCGAGGACGACCTGGTCTGGTGGCTCGGCGCCACCAAGGGCATCGTCCGTGCCGCCCTCGCGGCCCTCGGCGCCGTGCAGGTCTCGCTCGACGGCGGCGGCACCGGCTGGCTCCTGCCCGACGACCTCGACGACCTCCCCGACCCCGGCCCGTGGGCCGCCCTGCTCCCCGTCCTCGACCCGACCGTCATGGGCTGGCGGCACCGCGACTTCTACCTCGGCCCGCACCGCGCCGGCATCTTCGACCGCCGCGGCAACGCCGGCACCACCGCCTGGTTCTCCGGCCGCGTGGTCGGCTGCTGGACCCAGGACCCCGCCGGCGTCGTGCAGCTCCGCCTCCTCGAGGACGTCCCCGCCGACGCCCGCCGCCTGCTGTCCGCCGAGGCCGACCGCCTGACGCAGTGGTGCGCGGGCTTCCGCGTCCCGACCATCTACAACTCCCCGGCCATGCGCGCCTGACCGCCCCGGGTACCGTGTGCCGATGGGGGAAGCGGTCAACGTCATCGATCTCGACGAGCCCGCGGAACGGTCCGTGCGACCGTCGGTGGCCGGGCGGTGGCGGCGCCGGGTGCCGGTGAAGGCGGTGGCGCTCGTGGTGCTCGGCCTGCTGGTCGGGGGCGTCGCCGGTCAGCGGTGGGAGGCCGCGCGGCAGGAGGAGCGTCAAGCGGCGGAGGTGTCGCTGTTCGCGACGGTGGCCGGGCTGGAGGCGATCCGGAGCGACGGCGAGCGGCTGACCATCGAGGGCACCGCGGCCGTGCTCAACGGCGGGCCGAGGCCGGTCCAGGTGGCCGGCGCGGGCGTGGTCGCCGACGTCATGGTCTGGGGCGAGCACCGGATCGAGCCGGGCGCGGCGGGCTGGTTCCGGGTCAGCGCCACCATCACCTGCACCGACGACGCCGCGAGCCGGCCGCTGCGGGTCGGGCTGGTGGCAGTGACGGAGGACGGGGTCCGACGCCCCGTGACGACCACGATCCAGCTGAACGGCACCAGCTGGCAGGACCAGGTGAGGCGCGGCTGCCCACGGCGGTGACCGCCCGGATTCCGGCGCCGCCCTGGTGCGGATGCTTGTGGCCGGGGATTTGTCGGGCTGGCGGCGTGGGGGCTGGGTGAGGTCGGCGGCGCGGGGTACATATTTTTTCGCCGGGGTGTCTGACGGTGTCGAGAACGGGGAGCCGGCTCCGTCCCAGGGGGACAACCGGTCGAGAACGAAGGAGCACACCGTGAAGTACCTGCTGCTGAAGCACTACCGTGGTGGACCGGCGCCGGCGGTCGACTACCCGCCGATGGATCAGTGGGCGCCGGAGGACGTCGACGCGCACATCCAGTACATGCGCGACTTCGCGACCAAGCTGGAGAAGTCCGGTGAGTTCGTCGAGATGCAGGCGCTGTCGCCCGAGGGCGCGTTCGTGCGGCACGACGGGGAGGGGCGGCCGCCGGTGACCGACGGGCCGTTCGCCGAGACGAAGGACCTCATCGCCGGCTGGTACGTCATCGACGTCGAGTCGTGGGACCGGGCGCTCGAGGTGGCCGGCGAGCTGTCCGCCGCTCCCGGCCCGGGCGGCAGGCCGATCCTCGAGTGGCTGGAGGTCCGGCCGTTCTACACCGAGCTGCCCTCGGTCGGCGAATGAACGAGTCCCTGCTGCGGGAGCTCGTGCCCGCGGTGATCGGTGTCCTCGTCCGGCGCGGAGCGGATTTCGCGTCGGCCGAGGACGCCGTGCAGGAGGCGCTGATCCGGGCCTTGAAGCTGTGGCCGGACGACCCGCCGCGCGACCCGAAGGCCTGGCTCGTCGCCGCGGCGTGGCACAAGTTCGTCGACGCCGCCCGCTCCGAGGCGTCCCGGCGGGACCGGGAGCTGGCCGTGCAGGACGAGCCGCCCGCCGGGGCGGTGCCCGGCAGCGACGACACGCTCCGGCTGTACTTCCTGTGCGCGCACCCGTCGCTGCCGCCCGCCGCGGCCGTCGCCCTCACGCTGCGCGCCGTGGGCGGGCTGACGACGCGGCAGATCGCCCTCGCCTACCTGGTGCCGGAGGCGACGATGGCGCAGCGGATCAGCCGCGCGAAGCGCCGCATCGCGGGGCAGTCCCTCGACCGGCCCGGCGACCTGGGCACGGTGCTGCGGGTGCTGTACCTCGTGTTCAACGAGGGCTACAGCGGCGACGTCGACCTGGCCGCCGAGGCGATCCGGCTCACCCGCCAGCTCTTCGCGCTGACCCGGGAGCCTGAGGTCGCCGGGCTGCTCGCGCTGATGCTGCTGCACCATGCGCGGCGCGCCTCCCGTACCGGCGCCGACGGCCGGCTGGTGCCGTTGAGCGAACAGGACCGGTCCCGCTGGGACACCGCCCTCATCGCCGAGGGCGTCGAGATCCTGCAGGCGGCGCTGGCCCGCGACCGGCTCGGCGAATACCAGGCGCAGGCCGCGATCGCCGCCCTGCACGCCGACGCGCGCAGCACGGAGTCGACCGACTGGGTGCAGATCGTCGAATGGTACGACGAGCTGCTCCCGCTCACCGGCGACAGCCCCGTGGTGCGCCTCAACCGGGCCGTCGCGGTCGGCGAGGCCGACGGCCCGCGGGCCGGCCTGGCGGCGCTGGGCGGCGTCGACCCCGCCGTCCCCCGGTATGCGGCGGTGGCGGCCCATCTGCACGAGCGCGCCGGCGACCTGGCCCGCGCCGCGGACCTCTACGCCGAGGCGTCCCGCGCCGCGACCAGCGTCCCGGAGCGCGACCACCTCACCCGCCAGGCCGCCCGCGTCCGCCACCGCCGCTGACCGGCCGTCAGCCGTTGGCGATCACGAAGTGGAAGTCCTGCACCGAGACCTTGCCGGACGCTTGCGCGGTCCCGGCTCCGATCAGTACCGACGCCGCCGCCGCGACCAGTGCGACGGCGGCCACGCGTGCCCATCTGCGATGCATGTCGTGCTCCTCAGTGTTGATCTGGTTGTTCCGGCCCGCCACGGTACGAACGCCGCCGGTCGCCCGCACCACAGCTGATCAACATCCGACTGCACGCCCTGCCGTGCAACCGCTCGGGCGTCTCAGGCGTCGCCGCGGCTGCCGTACGCGGGGCCGAACACGACGAGCAGGGCCAGGTCCTCGGTCACGTCGGCGAACCGGTGTTCCTCGCCCGCCGGCACGAACACGACCGACCCCGGGCCCACGTCCGCCGACCCGCCCGGCGTGACGATCCGGGCCCGGCCCCTGGTGACCACGTAGATCTCGTCCTCGGTGTGCGGGCTCTGGTCGTCGAGCCCGCCCGCCGGGATGCAGTACGTCCCCACCGACAGGTCCCGCACCCGCAGGTGCTCCACCCAGTCGTTGGCCGCCCCGGTGGGCGCCTTCCACTCCCCCGCGCCTTCGATGATCCGCATCCCGGCAGCGTAGATCGTGGCGGTGGTGGGTCAGTGCGGGTCGGGCACGCCGGCGAAGGTCGAGGGCACCGAGAGGCTGCGCCATCTGGGGAGGGGCCAGCAGGTGACGAACGCGCGGCCCACGACGCGGTCGACGGGGACGGTGCCGCTGGAGGCGCCGAGGTGGGCGCGGGAGTCGGCGGAGGCGCTGCGGTGGTCGCCGAGCACGAACAGGCGGCCGGCGGGCACCGTGACGTCGAACGGGGTCATGGACGGCTCGTCGCCCGGGTAGAGGTAGTCCTCGTCCAGGGCGGTGCCGTTGATGGTGACGCGGTGCTTGTCGTCGCAGCACTTGACGCGGTCGCCGGCGACGCCGATGACGCGCTTGATGTAGTCCTCGTCGGGGCCGGCGGACCACGCGGCCGGCGGGCGGAAGACGATGATCTCGCCGCGCTCGGGGTCACGGAAGCGGTACAGCGCCTTGTTGACGAGCACCTTGTCGTCGATGATCAGCGTCTGCTCCATCGAGCCTGACGGGATGAAGAACGTCTGGACCAGATAGGTGCGCACGACGATCGCCACCAGCGCCGCCACGACAAGCATGACGATGTTTGCCGTCCAGCGCGACCGCCTGCTCTTCACGTTCCCCGTTGCAGGCACGGCCGCAGCGTACATCGTCGATGCCAATGGATCTGCCCGGCACTGGCGGCGGTCGTTGTGGCGTTGGCGACGCGGCTACGTTCAGCACGCAGATCAATACATTCGGTGACAGTGCCGGCGCGGGGCCGGGGCCGCCGCGCCGGGTGTGCAGGGCTTGCTACAGGTCGAACTCCGCCGGTGGGATGCCGACGGCGAAGCAGGCCTCGCGGACCGCCTTCTTCTCGTTGTCGTCGAAGTTGCCGTCGGCGCCGCCGATGATGATGCCGATCTGGATGACGGCGCGGGCGTGGTCGGGCTTCGACTTGAGCTTCGCGATCGTGGCGATCGCCTCGACCTTGCCGAACTCGAAGTCGCGGACCAGCCGGTCGGCGTAGAAGGCGAACTTCTGCCGCAGCTCGTCGGGCGGGAAGACCGCCAGGATGTCGTTGCTGGTGATGACGCCCTCGGTGCGCTGGCGCTCCGACGGGTCGATGCTGCCGTCCGCGGCGGCAATGAGCGCGCACATCGCCATGCTCGCGTTGGCGAACTCCTTGCTCTTGAACTGGCCGGCCCGCGTCTTGAGCTGCCCGCTCATCTCCTGCGTCCGGCTCTTGAGCTGGTCGAAGAATCCCATGCTGCCATCCCCCATCGTTCGAAGCCCCCGCCGGGAAGCCTACCCGCGCCGCCTGACAGAAAGCTGCGAGCGACCGGCGGCCCGAACAGGCGTCACCCCGTACCGGCGACGCTGCCGCAACATGGGAACCTCTGTGGACAATTAGCGACATTTCACCCACATGTGAGGTTGACCGTTGAGATCAGCGTGCCGGGTATCTCGTCGCCTGATCGCCGGTACCGTCGAGGGTGTGGGGTGGCGGCTCGTGGGGGCGGGCGCGGCGACGCTTGCGGTCCTCGCCGGCGCCGCGGTCACGATCGCGGTCACGGCTCGGCACAGACCGGCCGGCGGACCGGACGGCCGAGACGTGCTGTGGCGGCGCATCCCCGATGCCTTCGCGGCGCCGCCGGGTGCCACCGTGAGCGCGGTCCTGCTGTACCCGTCGGCGGACGGCTGC
The DNA here is from genome assembly GCF_040654975.1 of Dactylosporangium sp. NPDC050588. Classification (NCBI taxonomy): domain Bacteria; kingdom Bacillati; phylum Actinomycetota; class Actinomycetes; order Micromonosporales; family Micromonosporaceae; genus Dactylosporangium; species Dactylosporangium sp. NPDC050588. The sequence goes on from NZ_JBFAJA010000026.1 coordinate 104,517, forward strand.
TTCTCCGCCACCGGAATCGTCGACGCCGGAATCCGCCGGCACGTCGGGTTCTGGGTCGCCGCCGGGGCGTGCGACACCGTCCGGCTCGAGTGGCCCGTGGAGGTGCCGCCGACGAACCCTCAGATCACCCAGCGCGAAACGGTCGTGGACGCGACCGACCTGGACGGCAACGGCACCTGGCTGACGGTCGCCGCCGCCACCGCCGGCGACCGTGCGTGGGGCGACACGACCCTCGGCGGCCCGGCCGGCGGGGTGTCCGGCCGGCTCCGCGAACCCCCCGACGGCCGTGGCGACGTGCCGGTGGCCGCCGGTGCCATCCACGGTCAGTACGCGGTCGTCGGACGGCACGGCGACGAGCCGACGGTGTACCTGTCGCCCAGCGGGAGCCACTGGTGGGACCGCCCGCTGCCGCTGCCCGGCACCGGCCCGGCGGAGCCGCTCGGCGTCGCGGGCGCGCCGGACGTGTTCCGCCCCGAACGCTCCGCCTTCGACATCGGCCCGGGTGTCGTGGTCGGCCGCGCGGGCGGCACCGCCGTCATCTGGTCCAGCGCCGACGGCGGCTTCACCTGGCAGGTCCGGGCGCACCCGGAGGCGGCCGAGCTGACCGGCGTCGTGCACGACGGCTCGGCGTTCGTCGCCACCGGCGCCGGCCCGGGCGGCGACGCCGTGGTCCTCACCTCCGCCGACGGCGTCACCTGGCAGCGGGATCCCCGCACGGTGCCGGCCGGCGCGAGGCCGTTCCGTTCGGTGTACGCGCTGCGCTCACCCGCTCGGCCGGAGTTCGATCTCGGCGGCCCGCCGGCGCCACCGCCGTCCGTCTACGCCGTCAGCGCGGACGGTGAGTGTGCCACGGTGTGGCGGCGCGACCCGGACGCCTGGGTGGCGGAGCCGCTCGGCTGCCACGGCGTGCCGACGTCCCTCGCCCAGCTCGCCGACGGCCGCGTCGCCGCCATCGGAGGCACCACGCTCTGGCTGCGCACGCCGTAAGACCGGGAGGGCTGCGTGGACCATGGACAGCGACCGCGATCAGGCGTCCTGGTCCAGGAGAGCGACGCGGCGGCGGCCGGCGGTCCGCCGGTAGCTCGCGTCCAGCAGTTCGGCGATCTCGTCCCAGTCGGTGTCGCCGTCCAGGTCCACGCCGATCCAGCCGGACGGGCCGAGGTACGCCGGGACGTAACTGCGGGCGTCCTCCAGCAGCGCCTCGCGTTCGGCCGGGTCGACCAGCACGAGCACCGAGCGCTCGTGCTGCCGGTAGGTGCCATCGACCTTGACCGAGCCGCCGTAGTAGGCGAACACCTTCGTCGTGTAGAACGCCGGGTGCCCGTGGGAGATCTTCTCCGCGGCGTCGGGCAGGGCGAGCGCGAGCTCCCGCACCCGGCCCAGGATCGGGTCGGCGTCGTCGAACATGATGGGGTGGGCCACCCAGCGACGATAGCCGGATCAGCGACCGCACGGCGGAGAAGCCACATTAGAGTCGGTGTATGCGAGCGGTTTGGATCACCAGGGCCGGCGGCCCCGAGGTGCTCGAGGTGCGCACCACGCCCAACCCGTCGCCCGCCGCGGGCGAGATCCGCATCCGGGTGCACGCGGCCGGGCTGAACTTCGCCGAGGTGATGGCCAGGCAGGGCCTCTACCCCGACGCGCCGCGCCTGCCGTGCGTCGTCGGCTACGAGGTGGCGGGCGTCGTCGACGCGCACGGCCCGGGCGTCGACGGCCCGGCGATCGGCAGCCGGGTGCTCGCGCTCGTGCGCTTCGGCGGGCACGCCGAGCTGGTGTGCGCCCCCGTCGCGCAGGTCGTCGAGCTGCCCGACGCGCTGGGGTTCGAGGAGGCCGCCGCCATCCCGGTCAACTACCTCACCGCGTACCACATGCTCTTCCGCGTGGCGAACCTCCGCGCCGGCCACCGGATCCTCGTGCACATGGCGGCCGGCGGCGTGGGCCTCGCCGTGCTGCAGCTGTGCCGCACCGTGCCGGACGTGGTGACGTTCGGGACCGCGTCGGCCGGCAAGCACGAGGTGCTGCGCGAGTTCGGCTGCACGCATCCGATCGACTACCGCACCGAGGACTACGCCGCCCGGGTCCGTGCCCTCACCGGCGGGGACGGCGTCGACATCGTCCTCGACCCGCTCGGCGGTCGCGACTGGAAGCGCGGGATGCGGCTGCTGCGACCGGTCGGGCAGCTCATCGCGTACGGCTTCGCGAACGCCGCCTCCGGTGAGCGGCGCAGCATCCTTCGGCTCGCCCGGCAGGCGGTGGGCGTGCCGCTGCTGAGCCCGCTCGGCCTGATGAACCAGAACCGCACGGTCAGCGGCGTGAACCTCGGCCACCTGTGGGGCCGCCCCGACCTGCTCCGCGAGGAGCTGTCGGCGCTCATGGACCTGTGGCACGCCGGCGTGGTGCGGCCGCGCATCGACGGCGTGTACCCCTTCGACCGCGCCGCCGACGCGCACCGCCGCCTCGGCGAGCGCCACAACATCGGCAAGGTGCTGCTGGTGCCCTCCGGCTGACCTACGTCGCCGCCCGCACCCACAGGTCCCGGTTGCCGGCGATGACGACCCGCCCGTCGCGCAGCGTCGCGACCGCCTGCGGCGGGGCGTCACCGCAGCCCAGCTCCCCGCGCTGCCACGCCCCGGCGCCGTCGCCGAGCCAGACGACGCCGCAGTAGTCGTTGCGCTCGTCCACCTTGTGCTGCCGGGAGTCGTCGATGACGCCGACGACCACCACGGTCCCGTCCTGGCCGACGGTGACGTCGGAGACCCGCCCGGCCCCCATGCCCTCCACCGTGCCCCGCGTCCACGTCAGCCCGTCGACGCTGGTCAGCACGTACGTGGAGTCCTGCTGCCCGCCGCCCTCGATCCCGCCGAATGCCAGCCACCGGTCGCCGGCCTTCACCAGCCGGGTCAGCACGAGGCTCGCCGGCATGCCGTCCACTGTGGACACCTGCCAGGTCCGGCCGCCGTCGGTGGACCGCCACGCCCCCGGCTGGTCCCACCCGTAGCCGATCGCGACCACGGTGTCGCCGTCGGCCGCGAGCACCGCGAGCAGCTGCCGCTCCGCCCGGCCCTGCCGCGGCGCCGCCGGCAGGTCGACCCGCCGCAGCGTCACGCCCCCGTCGTCGGAGACGAGGACCGCCGGCGGCTGCTCCTTCTTCGCGGTCAGGTCGGCGTTGACGACGATCCTGCCGCTCGCCGTCCGGACCATCCCCCTGACCAGGCTCCGCGAACCCTGCCCCTCGAACCCGGTGGTCGACAGGTCGAGCCTGGCCAGCTGCTCGGGTTCGCCGCCGCGGTGCCGGTAGAGCCCGGAGCCCCCGGCGGCGAGGACGCTCCCCTCCGCCTCGACGACGAACCCGTCGCCGCCGATCCCGCCACCGGCCCACCCGCCGCCCTTCCCGGGCGGCCGGTCCCCACCGGCGGCGCTCCCGCCCGGCGCAGGGTCGATCGCCAGCCGGTCACACGCCTCGTTCCCAGTCCAGTTCGCCCCGACCGCCCGGAACCCGTTCTGGTACGTGCCGATCCCGAGCACGCACCCCCCGACCGGCAGCAGCCGCTGCAATCCCTGCCCCTGCGGGATCCAGTCGGACACCGCCGGCCACTCGACCGCCCCGCCGTGCCTGACGAACCCGAGCTCGGTCGCCGGCACCTTCCCGAGCCCCTTGCGCCCCGCGGTGTCGGCGCTCCACCCGTCGTCGCCGACCTGCTGCGCGCACCCGCCGGCACCCAGCATCATCGCGACCACGACGACAGCACGAACCGCTCGGTACATCCCCGGATCCTCCCAGACCCCCGCGAATCCCATCGCCCGCGCGGGCGGCCGGAGATAGGGAATTTTCCTCTTCTGGGGGTCGGGCGGCGGCCGGAGACTCGCGGCATGGGTGACGAGGCGGTGCCGTGGGCGGCGGAGCTGGGTGAGCGGCTCTTCGTGACGCCGGGGCGGTGGGGGTGGCGCAGCGTCGACGTCGTGGAGAGCGAGCGGCCCGACGGGCTCGTACTGTCGGAGCGACCGGAGTGGGTGGAGCCGCCGCGGCCGGACACCAGCGAGCTGCGGCGGGCGGTGTCGGTCGCGTTCTGGGCGCTGATCGGGCAGGTCCTCGCCGTGTTCGGCGGGCTGGTCGCGGCCGGCGTCCTGCTGCCGCGGGTGCGGCAGTGGCTGGCCGAGCAGGGGTTCGAGGGGGACGCCTACCCGGCCGTGCGGCTGTTCGCGGGGATCGGCCTGCTCGCGCTGGCGTTCAAGGTGCTGCCCCGGATGGGCGCGTACTACGTGGCGCTGCGCAACCAGCGGGAGTTCGAGGCGCCGTTCCGCCGGGCGAGGAGGCTGGAGCGGCGGCGGTACGCGACGGCCGCCGCCGAGTGGAACGACGCGATCCGCCGGCGGGACGAGCGGGTGCACGCGCGCAGGGACGGACCGGAGTGGATCCCCGTGCTCCCGGAGGTGCCGCCGGCCCGCACGGACGTGATCGGCGGTGACCCGCGCCGGCACGGCTGGGCGAGCCTGCTCGTCACGCTCGGCACGTCGGTGCTGGCCGGCGGGGAGCGGATCGCGCTGCTGGACCTCACGGGGCGCGACGTCGGCGGCGGGCTCGAAGCGGTCGCGCGGGCCCGGGGGCGGGCCACACACCGGGTCGACCTGCCCGGGGCGGGCGTCGACCTGTTCGCCGGCGTCGGCGAGGAGGCGCTGCTCGACGTGGTGACGTACACCCTGACCGGGCGCGACGAGACCGGCGACCTGCGGCACGAGCGGGCCCTCACCAGGGACCTGCTCCGGCAGGTCCTGCGCACCCTCGACGGGCCGGTCACCCTCGCGCGGCTGGCCGCCGGGGTGCAGGTGCTGCGCAGGGCCACGGCCGCTCCGGTACTGACCCCCGCCGAGCTGCGGCAGCTGGCCGAGCGCGTCGGCGAGGTCGGCGACGACGACTGGTCGGTCCGGCAGCTGCGGTTCGTCGCCGGGCAGCTGGCCGTGCTCAGCGACGGCGAGACCGTCCGGGTGGGGAGCCGGCCGCTGTGGGCGGACGCGGCGCTGTCGGTGGTGGCGACGGCGGGCGGCCGGGACGACCGCAAGGACCTCGTCGACCGGATGCTCGCCCACCTCGCGCAGGCGGCGATGCACCGCGGCCGGAGGTTCGCGGACGTGTTCGTCGTGGCGGGCGCGGACCGGCTCGGCGCGGCGACGTTGGAGATGCTGTCGGACAACGCCCGCGCCGCCGGGATCAGGCTGATCCTGATGATCGACCAGCCGCAGGGCGACATCGAGCGGACCGTCGGCACCGGCGGCGCGGTCTGCGTCATGAAGCTGTTCAACCACCGTGACGCCGAGGTGGCCGCCGCGTTCATCGGCCGCGAGCACCGGTTCGTGGTCAGCCAGGTGACCCGGGAGGTGGGCCGGGCGTTCACCGACGGCGGCGGCGACACGTTCACCGGCGCGACCGACCGCGCCTCCGACGCCCTGCCCGGCGCCGTCCGCGAACGCGGCGCCACCACCGGACTCGCCGAGTCGCGCGGGCACACGTGGTCCGGGGTGCGCAGCTGGTCCTCGACGCAGCAGGTGAGCTCCGCCTCGGTGTCGTCGCGGGTGTACGAGTTCCTGGTCGACCCTCAGCAGCTGATGGGCCTGCCGGAGACCTCGTTCGTCCTCGTCGACAACACGGCGGGCGGCCGCCGGGTCGAGCTGGCCGACGGCAACCCCGGCATCTGCCTGCTGGACCGGGTGGCGCTGCGGGGCGGGGACGGGTGAGCGGGGACGCGCTGCGGGGGTTCCGGTTCCACCGCCTGCTGGAGGTCCCCGGACCGGCCGGCGACGAGGAGCTGCGGGCCGCGGTCGACGGCTCCCACGCCGCCCTCGCGGGCCACCCGGACGCCGCGGTCATGGCGGTCTGGACGGGCCCACCGGCGGACCGCCGGCTGCGGCTCCTGCTGGCCGGCCGGCCGCTGTTCCCGCCCGCGGTGGACGGCGGGGTGCTGTTCCCGCCCGGCGCCGTCGCCGAGCCGTTCGACGCGGGCGCGGTCACCGCGCTGCTGGACGCGTTCCCGCACTGGGTGGTGTGCGAGGGCCGGTTCGACCCGCTGTGGGGCGGCGAGGACGTGCGCGGCGCGTTCGACAGCTTCGTCGGGCACCTGAGCGAGCCGTTCGCGTTCCTCGTCGTCGCCGTGCCGCTGCCCGCCGCGGCGGTCGAGCCCGAGCTGGACGGCCTCGTCACCGACATCGTGGCTCTCGACCGGCCGCAGCTGAGCGAGGCCGGCCGCCGCACCCTGGAGCGCAAGCAGGCCAGGCACAGAGAGCTGACCCGCGCCCAGCTCGGCGGCGCCTGGCGGGTCAAGGTGCTCGTCGCCGGGACCGTCCCGCGGCAGGCGGCCGTCACCGCCGCGATGCTGTGCGCGGTCGCGCAACTCGACGGCCTGCCGTACCGGCTGATCCCTGGCGACCAGGCCCGGCCGCTGCGACAGGCGCTGGACGCCGGCGGCTGGTTCACCGCCGGGGCGCCGCTGCTCACCGCGCTGCTCCGCCCGCCCCGGCGGGAGCTTCCGGGGCTGCGCCTGGTCACCCCGCACACGTTCGACGTGACCCCGGAGCAGCCGACCGGTGAGGGCGTGCGGCTCGGCGCCGTCCTGGACCGCGCGAGACACCCGTGCGACGAGCTGTGGCTGCCGTTCGGGGCGCTCAACCGGCACACGCTCGTCTGCGGCACGACCGGCGCCGGCAAGTCGCACACCGTGCGGCACCTGCTCCGGCAGGCGACCCGGCGGGGGCTGCCGTGGCTGGTCCTGGAGCCGGCGAAGGCGGAGTACGCCCGGCTCGGCGGCGCCGTCGTCATCCGCCCGAACGACCCCGACGCGCCGCCGGCCGGTCTCAACCCGCTCGAACCGGCGCCCGGCTTCCCGCTGCAGACGCACGTCGAGCTGCTGCGGGCGCTGTTCCTGGCGGCGTTCGCGGCGCACGAGCCGTTCCCGCAGGTGCTCGCCGCCGCCCTGCACCGCTGCTACGAGGAGCTCGGCTGGGACCTGACCCTCGGCGCGCCGGTGCACCCCGGGCAGCGACCGCGCTACCCGACCCTCGGCGACCTGCAGCGCGTCGCCGAGGCCGTGGTCCGCGACGTCGGCTACGGGCGGGAGATCTCCGACAACGTGCGCGGGTTCGTCGCCGTCCGCCTGGCCAGCCTCCGCCTCGGCAGCGTCGGCGGGTTCTTCGACGGCGGCCACCCGATCGACGTCGACCGGCTCCTGTCCCATGACGTCGTGCTGGAGCTGGAGGACGTCGGCGACGACACCGACAAGGCGTTCCTGATGGGTGCGGTCGTCATGCGGCTCGTCGAGCACCTGCGGGTCGCGCCGGCCGGCCGCGGCCTGCGGCACCTGACGGTGGTGGAGGAGGCGCACCGGCTGCTGCGCCGCCCCGGCACGGACACGCCCGGGCCGGCCGCGCACGCGGTCGAGCTGTTCGCGGCGCTGCTGGCCGAGGTCCGCGCGTACGGCGAAGGCATCGTCGTCGTCGAGCAGATCCCCGGCAAGCTCGTCCCCGACGTCGTCAAGAACACGGCGGTCAAGGTCGTGCACCGGCTCGCCGCCGCCGACGACCGGGACCTCGTCGGCGCCGCCATGAACCTCGACGAGGAGCAGTCGCGGCACCTGCTGACCCTCGCGCCCGGCGAGGCGGCGGTCTTCCCCGACGGCGCCGACCACGCGCTCCTGGTGCGGGTGCCCGGCGGTACCGCCGCCGAAAACGCCGACAGGCCGGCCGTCGCGGACGTCGGTGCCGTCATCGGCCGGCGCAGCGTCACGTGCGGCGACGCGTGCCTGCGGTCGGCCTGCACGCTGCGGCACATGCGGACCGCGCGGCAGCTGCTCGCCGCCGAGCCGTGGCTGGCGCTGTGGGCGGAGCTGGCGGTCCTGGCGCACCTCGCCGGCCACCCGACGCCGGCGCCGCGGCCCGACCTCCGCGAGGCCCTCGCGGGCCGGGCGGCCGGCGCGCGGGTCCTGGACTGCGCGATCTCCCACGCCGTCGACGACGCCGTCGCCGTCCGGTCGTCCGTGCTGCAGCCGTCGGTGAGCCCGGGCGCGCTCGCCGCCCACGTGTGCGCGGCCCTGCGGGCGCCGGGCGGGCACCGGTGCGGGGACGACGCCCTGACGTTCCTCGCGCGGCCGTACCGGTGGGAGCGGGTGCGGCACGCGCTCTCCCTGAGCGGGCCGGACGGACCGGACCCGCGGACGGCGCGGTGGCAGCGCGAGCTCCACCGGATCATCCCCGGCACGACCCGCGCCGAGCAGCTGGCGGCGGTGACCGGCTGGCTCGCCGAGGAGCACCGCGACCGGCCGCGGCGCGACCTCGTGACGTTCGGCGCCCGGCGACCGTCCACTGTGGAGGCGGCGGTCGGCGGTGCACCGGACGCCGGCGACTGGCCCGAGCGGGTCGGCACCGCACTGACCCAGTTCGACGGCTGCACCTGGCCCACCATCCACCTGCTGACCCCGGCCCAGCGAAGGAGCACACCGTGAGCGACTCCGGATCCATGTCCAGCGACTCCATGTCCAGCTCGATGTCCACCTCGATGTCGTCGTCGAGCGCCACCGACTCGCACAGCGACCATCACAGCGACGCACCCGCCCACACCGCGGCGAGCGCCGCCGCCGACCAGGACCGCGACTTCCACGACTACGTGACCAGCCCGCACGAGCCGTCCGGCGAAGGCGCCACCGCCACGGGCTCCCCGATCGGTGACGGCGGCCAGACCGGCGTCACGCACCCGGCCGACGGTGAGCAGCCGGCCGGGTACTCCACGGGGGTGCAGGACCACGGCGCGGTCGCGAGCGTGCCCACCCAGCACGACAAGGACGTCGCGACCTGGATGGAGCAGGCGGCCCAGATCGCCAAGGCCGTCGAGCAGCAGGAGGAGATCGACGCGATGCCCACCCTCGGCGACCCGCGGGCCGACACGCTCCAGACCCTCGACGACGCCGCCCACTCGGTGCTCGCGGCCATCGAGAGTGTCACCTCGCGGGCGCTCGGCAACGACGAGCACGACGTCCAGGCGGACGCGCACGGCGCCCGGAGCGTCGGCGACCTCGCGGGCAGCGCCGCCATGACCAAGGGCAGCGGCGGGGCGTCGCTGCCCGGTCAGGAGTCTCCTCAGCAGACGGTCGACAAGGCTCAGTCGGGCCGCTGACCAGCGCTCCAGTCGGCGGCGGTGGCACGGACGAACGACTCGTAGGTGCGGGGCGGCCGGCCGAGCAGCTCCCCGGTCCTGGCGATGTCGCGGGCCGGGGTCCAGGCCGCCTGGATCGACGCGACGAGCGCGCGGGCCCGGGCGTCGCGGTCGTCGCCGGCCTCCACCAGGGCGCGGGCGGCCAGGTCGGCCGCTACGCGCCGCAACCGCCGTGGCAGCGCCCGAAACCCGACACCGGACCGTGTTACGGTGCTGGTCGATCGGGGGCGGGGGCCAGATGAGTGAGCGCGGGGCACGGGTCCGCGAGGTGCGCCGCCGCCTCGCGCAGGACGGTCCGCCGCGGACGCGGGACCACGAGCTGGACTTCCAGACGGTCACGATGCCGGAGCGGGACTGCGATCTGCTCCGCGACCTGCTGATCGCCGACGGGGCCGGGACGGTCGTCGAGGTCGGGCTCGCCTACGCCAGCTCCGCCCTCGCGGTCGGCGAGGCGCTGGTCACGGTCGACCGGCCGCACCCCCGGCACGTCATCGTCGACCCCTTCCAGGACCAGGCGTACTCCGATGTCGGCTGGGACCTGCTGCGCGCCGCGGGCCTGGACTCCGTCGCCACGCTCATGCGCTCGCCGTCCTCCGTCGCGCTGCCGGAGCTCGTCGCCGAGGGGTTCACCGCCGACGCGGCGTTCGTGGACGGCAGCCACCGCTTCCACGAGGTCTTCGTGGACCTCTACTTCCTGCGCAAGCTCGTCCGGCCGGGCGGGCTGGTCGTCATGGACGACGACTGGACGCCGTCGGTGCGCACCGCGGTCCGCTACTACGAGCGGCACCTGGGCTGGACGGCGATCCCCGGCGCCTTCGCCGCCGGCACCCTGCGGCACGTCGCGGACGACCCCGCTGCCGAGGCGGTGCCCCGCTGCCGTGCCCTCCGGCTTCCCGACGCCCCGGTCGAGCCGCCCTTCACCGAGTTCCACCCGTTCTGACCGGTTCCACCGGGCGGGCGGGCCGTCGCCGCCCGCTCCGTGCCTGCCGTCCAGTTGAACCGCGTACACGTCGAGCTCGTTCACGCGGACGTAGTTGAAGCGGCGGCGACCACCGTTCGTCAGGGCGGTGTAACGCGAGTGGCCGGTGTTGCGCTGTTTCCGGCGTGCGGCGCTACCGCGTCGCGTCGTCAACCGGATATTCCTGACGGAGGGAACACGGTGAGACATTCTCGTCGAACTACGCTGGCAGTCGTGTCGGCGCTGGTTGCCGGGGCCGGGGCTGTGGCCACCACCTCGGCACCGGCGTGGGCGGTCGGGCCGGAGAGCACGTTCCTGGTGCTGGCGCCGCAGGGGCAGTCGACCGCCAAGGCGGTGAGCCGGGTCGCCGCGGCCGGCGGCACGGTCGTGGCGCGCTACGACCAGATCGGCGTGCTCGTGGCCCGCACGACCAACCCGGCGTTCCAGTCCGCGGTGGCCGGGGCCGGCGTCGACGCGGTCGCCTCCACCGGCGGGCTCGCCACCGCGCTGGACGACGACGAGACGGTGGCCGTCGTCGACTCCGCGACCGTGCAGGCGACCGGCGACCCGACGGGCGAGCCGCTGTGGGGCCAGCAGTGGGACATGGCGCAGATCGACGTCCCGCAGGCGCACAAGGTCACCACCGGTAGCCCGGACGTCGTCGTCGGTGTGCTCGACAGCGGCATCTCGAGCACGCACCCGGACCTGGTCACGCAGATCGCCAAGGACAAGAGCGCGTCCTGCGTCGGCGGCGTCGTCGACACGACCGAGGCCGCCTGGAACCCGACCACGTCGGACCACGGCACGCACGTCGCCGGCACCATCGCCGCGGCCATCAACGGCGTCGGCGTGGCCGGTGTCGCGCCCGGCGTGAAGGTCGCCTCCGTGAAGGTCGTCAACGACGACGGGTTCATCTACCCGGAGGCCGCCGTGTGCGGGTTCATCTGGGCCGCCGAGCACGGCATGCGGGTCACCAACAACAGCTACTTCATCGACCCGTGGGAGTTCAACTGCCGCAACGACGAGCGGCAGCGGCCGGTCTGGACCGCCGTCCAGCGCGCGCTGCGGTACTCGCAGAGCAAGGGCGTGCTCAACGTCGCGTCGGCCGGTAACTCCAACGTCGACCTGCAGCACAAGTTCGTCGACAGCGGCAGCCCGAACGACGGCAGCTTCCCGGTCGAGGACCGCACCATCACCGGCGCCTGCGTCGACCTGCCCGCCGAGGCACCTGGCGTGCTCACCGTCTCCGCGGTCGGCCCGACCAAGCAGAAGAGCTACTACTCCTCCTACGGCCAGGGCGTCGTCGACGTGACCGCGCCCGGCGGCGACACGCGCTTCCGCACCGGCGGCAGCCCGTCGACGATCACCGACGGGGTGCTGTCGACGACCTTCAACACGGTGACGAAGACCAACGGCTGGGGCTACAAGCAGGGCACCTCGATGGCCGGCCCGCACGCCGCGGGCGTCGCGGCGCTCGCGCTGTCCGCCCACCCGAACCTCACGCCGGGCGCGCTCGCCTCGTTCCTGGAGCGCACCTCCGTCAGCCTGCCGTGCCCCAGTGGCGTCTACAACCCGGTCCCGAAGCTGGTCGGCTACGAGGCCACCTGCTCCGGCGGGAACCGTAACGGGTTCTACGGCGCCGGCGAGATCAACGCCTACAACGTCGTGCGGTAGCTCCACCCTGTCCCGTCCGGCAGCCGTCACCGTCCCGGTGGCGGCTGCCGCGTTTTTGCCCCCGCGTGGCACAGCGTCGTATCGGCGACAGAACGCGTGTCAACAGGCGGAGGGCCGTGTTGCGTCTGGACCCGCGAAGGAGGTTCCCAGCGTGACATTCGAGGAGTACATCGCGGCGCGCGGGCCCAGTCTGATCCGGTTCGCCCGGGTCCTGACGGGTGACCCGCACCGCGCCGAGGACCTCGTGCAGGAGGCCCTCGCGAAGGCGTACCCGCGGTGGAGCCGGATCCTGCGCACCGACCAGCCCGACGTGTACGTGCGGCGGGTCATCGCCAACGCGGCGCACTCGTGGTGGCGGCGGCGCAGCAACCGGGAGCCCGCGGTCGGCGAGCCGGTGGACGGGCCGGCCGCCGGGGATCACGGGACCGAGACGGTCGAGCGCGACGCGATGTGGCGGCAGATCCGCCGGCTGTCCGAGCGGCAGCGCACCGTGCTGGTCCTGCGCTACTACGAGGACCTCGACGACGCCACGATCGCCGACATCATGCGCTGCAGCCAGGCCACGGTGCGCACGCACGCGGCCCGCGCGCTGCAGGCGCTGCGCCTCCGGCTCGGCGTGACCGAGCCGGTACTGACGGGGAGGACCGGATGAACCACACCGAGCTCGCGGACTCGATCGCCGACGCGCTGCGCCCGCACGGCGAGGGTGACGTCGACGTGGCGGCGCTGCGCGCCGGCACCATGACCCGGGTCAGGGCCGCCCGGCGGCGCAGGCTCGCGTTCGCCGCCGCCGGCACCGCCGCGGCGCTCACCGTGGGCGGGATGACCGTGCCGGGGCTGCTGCCCGGTGGCGGCACGACACCGACGGTCGCCGCACCGCCGAACGTGTCGGCCAACAGGTCGAGCCCGAGGGCCGCGGCCCTGCCGGTGGCGAACGTGCCGGGTGCGGCGCAACGGCCGGACACGGTCGGGACCGACCGGGCGGTGCTGCACTTCGACGTCGACCTGGCCGTGTTCGGCGGCACCGGCGCCTGGTGGCGCTCCGGCGTCGGGGTGGAGCGGGCCGAGGTCTGGACCGGCTCCGGCACCCGGGAATCGACCACCGACCACACCGCGACGGTGGTGCTCAGCCAGGACCTGGACCAGGCGCAGCTCGGCGGGCTGGCCGCCGGCGGGGGCCCACCGAACAGCCCGGCGCCGGTCGCGGTCACCGTGGCCGGCCGGGCCGGGACGATCCAGCAGTTCCCGGACGGGTGGACCATGGGGAAGGTCACGTGGGTGCTGTGGTGGCAGCCGGTCGACGAGGTGTGGGCCGTGCTCACGATGGAGACCGCCGACGCCGCCTCGGTCGTCACCGCCGCCGCCACGGGCGTGCACCTCGACCGGTCCCTGCGGTGCGCGGTGCCGATCCGGGTCGGTGCCGTGCCGGCCGGCACCGAGTGGAACAGCTGCACGACGGCGATGGGGCCGGCGGGCACGGACGGCCGGTCGTGGCAGTCCGGGTCCGTGTCGTTCCGCGGGCCGCGCGGTGACTCGCTGATCCTCACCTACGGCAACGTCAGCGACTGGGACGCCGACGGCGACAAGTTCGTGCCCAACCGGACCGTCAACGGTCGGCCCGCGATGTGGTACCCGAGCGGGCCAGGACATCAGCTCGCGGTGCCGGGCACCGGCGGGCGCAGCCTGTTCGTCAGCACGCACGGCGAGAACGTCACCGAGCAGGACGCGCTCGCGCTCGCCGAGGGGGCGACGTTCAGCGACGACCTGGTCGACCTCGGCACCTGGCCGGAGCGTCCGGTCGGCTGAGAGCCGGTGGGGCGCCCCTGTGCGAGGGGGCGCCCCACCACCATCAGGTCAGGCCATCGGCTGCACGCGGGCGATCCGGATCGTGGTCGCGTTCGCGCCGGCCGCCGCGTAGGCGACGCTGCCGTCCGGGTACGCCTTGAACGCCTGGTACGCGTGGTCCTTCGCGTCGACGGTGAACGTGCCGCCGACGGTGCGGGCGGCGCCCGTGTCGTACACCTGCGCCGTCATCGACGAGCCGGACTCCCACGCCAGCAGCATCCGGCCGGAGCCGTAGGCCACCAGGTGCGGATGGCCGGTCTTCGCCGAGGTCGTGACGGTGGCGTCGGACGCGCCGGTGCTGAAGTGTTCGAGGCGGGCCTTGCCGCCCTGGCTCCACGCGGTCCAGTAGCCCTTCGACGCGGCGAGGACCAGGTCACCGCCGAAGAGCGTGCCGTCGCAGGTGCCGGCGGCGACGGTCCGGTACGGGTTGGGCTGCGCGATCCGGCACGCGTTGTCGGTGGCGCAGACCATCGCGAAGCGGGAGACCCGCGGGTCCCAGGCGATGCGGGTCGTCCAGCTGTGACTGCATCCGACCTCGAAGCTGCCGCGACCCGGGACGAGGGCCCCGGAGGGCCCGACGACCTGCATGCGGTCGCCCTCGTGGATGTCGACGCAGGCACCGTTCTTGACGGTGATGGCGACGCCGAAGTAGGCCGCGTAGTTCGTGCCGTCGTACGCGAGGCGGCCGTGGTGCTGGTACCACCAGATGAACCTGGCGCCGTCGTCGTAGCCGGTGCGGTCGCCGGTCAGGTTCGTCACCTGCCGCTCCCACACCTGCTTGCCGGAGTTGTCGAACCGGATCATGTGCATGGTGTTGCACGGGCTCGACGAGCCGCCGCAGAGGGTGCCGCCGCCGCAGTCGCCCTTGCGGGTGAGCAGCAGCACGCCGCCGTTCGCGTCGGCGGCGACGTCCTGCAGGTCGATGCCGGTGAAGCTGGTCGGGCTGCCGACGAGCTTGTCGTCGCAGCCGAGCCGGCCGAGGTACACGCGGCCGTCGGTGCCGAGCCACGCCAGCCACGACCCGCCGCCGGGCGCCGCCGCGATCGCCATCGGCAGCGGATCGGTGTCGCCCTCTCGGCCGTAGCCGGTGACGCGGACCCCGGTGGCGACGTCGGTGACCTTCACGACCGGCGCGGCGCCGACCGGGCGGGAGCAGGCGCCGGCGGTCTGCCCTGAGGCTGACACAGAGGCGGAGGCCGGGGCGGACTGGCCCGCGCTCGCCAGACCGGCCGCGTTCATGCCGTCGGCGGGCAGGCCGTCCTGCTGCGCCGCCTGGACCCCCGGTCCCCCGCCGCCGTCCCCGCCCGTCGTCACGTAGACGACCGCGGCGAGTGCGACGGCGGCCACCGTACCGGCGACGACACCGACAATCAGGCGGCGCCTTGCTCTGAGCTCCATGTCCGTCCACATTCGAGCCTGAAAACCTTTTCGGCAACCGATGTGACGGCGCATGAGGGACTCTTCACGAATACCAAAGGATCACGAAAGCGGAGGGTCCTCGCCGACGAGCCCGTCGATGGCCTCACGGAGCAGGTCGGCGTGGCCGACGTGGCGGGCGTACTCGTCGTGCAGGTCCATCACGAGCCGCCGGAGGTTCGGCCGCCTGCCGTCGTCGAACGTCCGGTACTTCGCGGGCTGGTCGAGCCCGCCGTCGGCGAGGGCCTCGGCCATGGCGGCCCGGGAGCGCTCGACCGCGCCGCGCCACAGGTCGTAGAGGTATTCGGCGGAGTCCCCGGCCGCGCTGCGCCACACCCAGTCGAGGTCCGTGGCCGCCTCGGGCGCGTCGAGCGGCGGGCCGGGCGCCTTGCCGGTGAAGTCGATCGTGTACAGCTCCTCGACCAGCGCCAGGTGCTTCAGCAGCCCGGCGAGGGTGAGTGTGGACGGCGGCTGGGCGCGCCGCAGCCCCGCCTCGTCGAGCCCGCCGGTCTTCCACGCGAACTGCGCACGGGACCGTTCGAGGGCGAACACCTGCATCTCCGCCTCGCCGGCGTCCGGCGGTGGCTCATTCAGCATCATGCCGATCACGGTAGGATCGGTTCCGGACGTTTCGCGTCCGGATTCGCGGAAGGGCGACCGTGGAAAGTCCCGCCTCCCGGGCGCTGCTCGCGCTGGAGCTCGTCCAGGCGAGCCCGGGCATCACCGCCGACCGGCTCGCGGCCAGGCTCGGCGTGTCTGAGCGGGCGGCGCGGCGGTCCATCGCCGTGCTCCGCGACGCGGGGATCCCGATCGAGTCGGTCCGCGGCCCGTACGGTGGCTACCGGGTGGGTCGTGGCCTGCGGCCGCCGCCGCTGACGTTCACCGCCGCGGAGGCCCTCGCGCTGGTCATGGCGGTCCTCGACGGTCACCACGACGCCGGCGACCCGGCGAGCCCGGTCGGTGCCGCGCTCGGCAAGCTGGTGCGGGCGCTGCCCGAGCAGGTCGCCGCGCAGGCCGACGCAGTGCGGCGGGCGACCGCGCCGGCCCCCGACCGCGCCGCCGCCCGGCCCGACCCGCAGGTCACGGCCACGCTCGTGCAGGCATGCGCCGACTTGCGGCGGTTGCGGCTGGTGTACCGCGGTGAGTCCGGCTCGCAGTGGGACGCCGAGGCCGACCCGTGGGCGGTCGTCGTCCGGCACGGACGGTGGTACCTGATCTGCTGGTCGCACGCGTCCGGCGCGCGCAGGGCGTACCGGGTCGACCGCATAATTTCCGTGGCGGTGCTGGCCGACGGGTTCGACCCGCCGGCGCCGTTCGACCCGGTCGCGGTGCTGGAGGAGCACCTCGCGGTCGGCTGGGAGTACACCGCCGAACTGGTCCTGCACCGCCCGCTCGGCGAGCTGTCGGGTCGCGTGCCGGCGGCGCTCGGGCGGCTCGAGCCCCTGGACGACGCGTCGTGCCGCCTGGTCGGCTCCACCGGCAACCCGTGGTGGTACGCCGAGCAGCTCGCCGCCCTGCCCTGCGACTTCCGGATCGTGGGCGGCCCTGAGCTGCGCCACACGGCCCGCGCCATCGGCCGCCGCCTGCTGGACGCCGCCGGGCCCACCCCGGTTTGACGGACGGCCGGGTTCGTCGGGCTGGACGGCCCGGCCGGCGCGAAACCGCCGACCGGGCCGGTGCTGTCAGCCGAGGAGCATCGCGCCGAATCGCGGCTCGACCGCGTCGAACTCGACGACGCGCACGGCGACCGCGCGCAGCCGGCGACGGGAGAGCTCCATCTGGGTCCTCCGAGGATGTCAGGCGAGCGTGCAGGCGGCGCCGTTGAGGGTGAACGCGCCCGGGCGGGCGGTGTTGCCGGTGTGGGTCGCCTGGAAGCCGATGGTCGTGGACGCGCCGGGGGCGAGCACGGCGTTGTAGCTGACGTTTCGGGCGGTCACCTGGCCGCTGGCCGGGCTGATCGTGGCGTTCCAGCTCGACGTGACCGTCTGCCCGGCGGGCAGCGTGAACGCCAGCGCCCAGCCGTTGACGGCGGTGGCGGCGGTGTTGGTGATCGTGATGCTCTCGGTCAGCCCGGTGTTCCAGGGGTTGACCACGTCGGTGACCCGGCAGGCGGTGCCGCCGGGCGGCGGGCTGGACACCGGCGGCACCGACGGGCTCGCCGATCCCGGTGCGCTCGGCGAGCCGCTGGGGCCACCGCCGGGCGTGGTGAGGCCGAAGAACGCGACGGCGGAGGCGGCCATGCCGGCGGACGGCAGGCTGTGCCCGGCGCCCTGGATGCTGTACGCCTCGACCTGGACCGTGCCGGACGCGTCGGCGTAGCGGCGGCGGTTCCATCCGGACTGCGGCGTATCCGTCGACGTGGGGGTCTGGCTCAGCCCGGACACGTCGGTCCACTGCTCGATCTCCTCCTGCAGCAGCCGGAACGGCACGAGGGTGTCGTTGGTGCCGTGCCACAGCTGCATGCGGGGGCGGGGTCCGGTGTACCCGGGGTACGCCTGGCGAACGGCGTCGCCCCACTGCTGCGGGGTACGGTCCAGGCCGCCGTTGCCGGTGCAGCGGCTGCTGCCGGGCGGGTAGTCCGCGGCGCCGGCGAAGCAGTTGAACGGCACACCCATGAACGCCGCGCCGGCCTTGAAGACGTCCGGGTAGAGGGCGAGCATGTGGTTGGTCATCATGCCGCCGGAGGAGCTGCCGGTGGCGTAGACCCGGTTCGGGTCGCCGCCGTACTGCCGCTCGACGTAGGTCAGCATCGAGATGATCGAGACCGGGTCGCTGCCGGCGCCGCGCCGCTTGGCGGTGTCGGACCAGGTGTCGAAGCAGTTGCCGAAGCCGGCCTGCTGGGTGGCGGTCGGGTAGATCACGATGTAGCCGTACCGGTCGGCGAGCGAGGCGAACTCGCTGCCCGAGTAGAAGCCGGGCCCGGATCCGCCGCAGCCGTGCATGGCCACGACGATCGCCGGGTTGGCGGGGCGGGTGTCGGGCACGTACACGTGCATCCGCATGCCGCCGGGGTTCGCGCCGAAGTTGGTGACCTCGGTGAGGGTCGCCGCGTAGGCGGGTCGCAGGGCGACCAGGCTCAGGCCGGCGGCGAGGACCGCCGCGGCGGGGGCGATCAGGAGCTTCCAGGTGATGTGCATGCGCGATCTCCTCCGATGCCGCGACCCGTGTCGCGGACATGTCGATCGATGAGGACAGCGCGGCTCCCAACCATGCGTGGCACTTAGTCTGCCCCGGGTCACTACAAGTGTCAATCGACGGGATTCGCTACAGTCGACCGGTCCCGCTCTCATGCCGGAGGTCGCGTGTCCAGCCCGTTCGACATCGAGGAGATCTTCCCGGACGAGGACGCCGCGGCGGTCCGGCTGCCCCGGCGGCAGTCCGGCCCCGCACCGCAGGGCCTGGCGGTGACCCTGCTCGCGGACTACACCATGCGCACCGGTGCCTCGCTGCCGTCGGCGGCCATCGTGGCGCTGCTCGCCGAGACCGGGGTCAGCGAGGCCGGCGCCCGCACCGCGATCAGCCGGCTCGCCCGCCGCGGCGTGCTGCACGGCAGCCGGCAGGGGCGGCACAGCTCGTACCGGCTCGCGCCGGCCGCCGTCACCCACCTGTCCGAGGGCGGGCGCTGGATCGTGCGGTCCGCGGCGGCGACCGAGCCCTGGGACGGGTGGTGGACGCTGATCGCGTTCTCCCTGCCGCAGCAGGAGCGCACGTCCCGCCAGGCGCTGCGAGGTCAGCTGCGATGGCTGGGGTACGCGCCGCTGTACGACGGGCTGTGGATCTCGCCGCACCCGCTGACGCCGGCCGCCACGGCGCAGGTCGCCGGGGTCGCGCCGGGCGCGGTCACCGTGTTCCGGGCGCGGCACGTCGAGCTCGGCGCCATGACCGGCCGCGAGCCGCTGCGGGCCTGGGACGTCGCGGCGATCGCGGCGCACTACGAGACCTTCCTGCGGCGGTGGCGGCCGCTGCTGCCGGACGTCACCGCCCGGCGGGTCGGCGGCGCCGACGCGGTGCGCGCCCGGACCGAGGTCATGGACACCTACCGGCGCTTCGCCGTGCTGGACCCGCGGCTGCCGGCGGCGCTCCTGCCGGACGGTTGGCCACGCGCGGCGGCCCTCGAGGTGTTCACCGCCGTGTACGACGGGCTGGCCGGCACCGCCGAGGAGCACGTGCGGGCGGTCGCCGGGCGGTTCGCCGACGGGCCGCCGCCGGCCGTGCGGTCGCACACCGTCGCCGACCTCCTCGCCGGCGTCGGTTCGGGTGACCGGCCGGCCACCACCTCGGTGGCCGGCCGGGTCGCGGAGGCTAGGGGCGCAGCGTGAGCAGGCCGGGCCGGTACGGCAGCAGGCCGTAGTCACCGCCGGAGCTCGGGGACCGGCCCTGGTAGAGCAGCTGGAGGTTGCACGGGTCGACGGTCTTGGTCTGGTCGGGGTTGCTGCGGACCAGGTCGCCGTGGCTGATGTCGTTGGTCCAGGTGGCGCCGCTGTTGGCTTTGCCGGCGAACGGGTTGCTCTCCGTCGCCGCGTTCGCCGTCCACGAGCCGCTCAGGCTGGAGGACGTGAACGACCGGAAGTAGCGGCCCTGGCT